>CBFGMW010000208.1:0-5283 GCA_965649925.1 uncultured Fluviicola sp. | reverse complement strand
AAACTGATATGAAACAACATTATCTCCGTTCGGCAAAACATATTCATACTTTGAGCTCAAAATCCTGATTTCTCTGTAAACTACATTTGGCCTAGCAATTTTGTTGCTCCGCTTCAAACAGGAAACGTATACATTGACGTTTGCAACAACGCCTGTTCCGACACGTCAGATGCTGCAATGACACTGAATTTCCCTGCAGGTTTCACACCAAACACTTCCGGGCTGACAAATGCGATCGTAACAGGAAACACACTGACTTTCGATATCCTTGGATTGGCAAATTGCATTCAGCTGACAATTCCATTCACATTCCCCGGAAATACTCCGGCAGGAACATCCATTTGCTTTGATTTGACAGCCAGCAATCCTAACGACTCAAATCCATCGAACGATTCTGATTCAACGTGCGGTACTGTTCTCAATTCTTACGACCCGAATGCAAAAGAAGTGAATCAAGCCGAACAAATTGATGCAGCTGTTGAGGAAACACTTGAATACATCATCCATTTCCAAAACGATGGAAATTTCAGCGCAGTGAATGTTGAAGTAGTTGACACACTTTCTGAGAACCTTGATCTTTCTACTTTCAGATTGTTAGGTGCTGATCATAGTGTTTCTTTCAATATTGATCCGGCAACACGAATTGTGAAGTTCGTATTCAACGCCATTTACCTAACTCCAAGCTTACAAGATTTGAACGCATCACAAGGTTATGTAATTTATGAAATCAAAGAAGTTGCAGGATTAGGATTAGGCGATGAAATCGAAAACACAGCTTATATCTATTTCGATTACAATCCGGCTATCGTTACAAACACAACTTACAACGTGAATTCGGCACTTGGAATTAAAGAGGAATTGAAAGAAACAATTTCACTTTATCCGAACCCTACAAGCTCTAAATTCCAGATTTCAGGAACAGATTTAGAAGAAATCCGCATTTTCGACATGACAGGTAAAGAAGTTCAGGTTTCGAATCTTACTAACACAAATTCAGTTGATGTTGAGAACCTTTCCAACGGAGTTTACACATGCATAATAACCGGTAAAACAAACGTTTACCAGCAAAAGCTGACGATTAAAAAATAAACCCTGATACATCAAAAAAAGAGGCCGGATTAGTATAAAACTAATTCGGCTTTTTTGTTAACGAATTCTAAATGTTCACATTATGGAGTAAAAATGGGCTATCTTTGGTCCCCCAAACGAAATAAGATGAATGTACTTATCAGTTTAACACTTTTCGGAACGTTGTTTAGCACTGTTGCCTTGAAGTCATTAGAACAAACAAACGATGCAAACTCGTTATCCGATGTGATCAGAAATGGTGTTTATAGCATATCCTGGCAGAAAACAAGTAATACCAATCTTTTCAACCAAAGCGGTACAGCAAGTTACTATGCCAATAGCTTACACGGACGAAGAACCGCTTCCGGCAAAATATACTACAAGGATAGCTTGGTTTGCGCGCACAAAACATTGCCTTTAGGTTCCCTGTTGAGAGTGACGAACATGAAAAACGATTCTGTTGTTTATGTTACGGTAATTGACCGGATGGGAAAAAGTTCACCTCACATTATCGATTTGAGTATGGCGGGTGCCAAACAGTTGAATTTTTGGGGAAAAGGAATCACTAAAGTTCATGTAGAGCAATACGAAATACCCGTAATTGTAGCAGATACAATTCAAAAATAAATGTAATAATAACTACATTTGATTCATGCTGAATCATTTGAAAGTTATTGATTGCTCAACCGTTCTTGCCGGTCCGTCTGTTGGAACATTTCTGGCCGAGCTTGGTGCAGAAGTTGTTAAAATTGAACATCCGGTTATTCCTGATGTTACACGCAGCTGGAAACTGGCATCTGAAAACTCAAAATCTTCTCTATCTGGATATTTCGCTTCTGTTAATTACGGAAAAACATATCAAAAGCTTGATCTGTCTCTTGAAAGAGACAAAACCATCTTCCTGAAATTAATTCAGGATGCCGATATTCTTCTCACCAACTTTAAAAAAGGAGATGATGTTAAATTTGGAATAGAAGATGAAAAACTTCAGGCACTCAACAATCGTTTGATTATAGGAAAGATTTCCGGATTCGGTTCGGAAAATGATCGTGTTGCTTATGATCTGATCCTCCAGGCAGAAACCGGATTCATGTCAATGAACGGAACACAAGATTCCGGCCCCGTAAAAATGCCTGTCGCGTTGATTGACGTTCTTGCTGCTCATCAGCTGAAAGAAGGAATCCTGGCCGCTTTGTATCAAAGAACCTTTTCTGAAAAAGGATCGGTTGTTGAAGTTTCTCTTTACGATGCAGCTATAACCTCTCTTACGAATCAGGCCTCCAATTATTTAATGGCGAATCATGTGCCTGAACGAATCGGAAGTTTGCATCCGAACATTGCACCTTACGGCGAACAATTCGAAACAAAAGATCATAAACGGATCACTTTTGCAATCGGAAGTCAAAAACATTTTCAAATGCTTTGTGATTATCTGGGATTAGCACATCTTTTCGCTGACATTCGCTTTGTAAACAATGTAGAACGGGTTAAAAACCGAAAAATCCTGAGGGAGCTTCTCCAGGAAAAAATTCACGGGCTAACAAGTTCAGAGATTACAGAAACTCTCCACCCAATGCATGTGCCGGTAGGAATCATCCGGAATCTGTCGGAAGTTTTCGAAAATAAAGCAGCACAAAACCTGGTACGGGAAGAGCAAATAGAAAATCAACTCACGAAAAGAGTCAGTCAAATTGCATTTCGAATTAAATAGCCATGGAAATCAGAACACCTCAAACAGCGGCGGAATGGGAACAATACTATGATCTCCGTTATCGAATACTTAGAGAGCCACTAGGCAAAGAACCGGGCTCAGAAAGAAATGAAGGCGATGAAACCGGAATTCACTTCGCACTTTTTGAAGAAGGAATTATAGTTGGAATTGCAAGATTAGACAAAGTAGACAGCGAAATTTGCCAGGTTCGTTTTGTAGCCATTGAACACAATATCCAGGGCAAAGGTTTTGGAAAAAGACTTATGAATGCTGTTGAGCAGGAAGGAAAAAGAATCGGATATAAAAGAATGATTCTGCATGCGCGCGATTATGCATTACCTTTCTATGAAAAGCTGAATTACACACTCATTCGGGCTTCCTACAAATTATTTGATACTCTTCAACATTTTGAAATGCACAAGAACCTGTAAAAAATATTGCTATGCTTGCATAGCTTTATAAAAAATAGTATATTTAATCACAAAATTTTCACCATGTCTGCAACAATTAAAGGAGGAGAATTCCTCATAAAAGAAGTTACTCCACAAGAAATATTTACACCGGAAGAGTGGACGGAAGAACAGCAAATGATCAGTAAAACCTGCGACGATTTTATTCTGCATGAAATTTACCCGTTAGTTGAGCGGATTGATAAAATGGAAGAAGGTTTAATGCCTTCGTTAATGAATAAAGCCGGAGAACTTGGTTTGTTAGGTCTTTCTGTTCCCGAAGAATTAGGCGGAATGGGAGTTGATTTCAAAACGTCTCTTCTCGCAACTGAACGATTAGGAAAAGGTTATTCGTTCAGCGTAGCATTTGGCGCACATACAGGAATTGGCAGTTTGCCTCTGCTTTATTACGGAACACAAGCTCAGAAAGAAAAATACAGTCCGAAACTGGCTACCGGAGAATGGAAAGCTGCTTACTGCTTAACAGAGCCTAATTCAGGTTCCGATGCCAATTCAGGTTCAACTCGTGCTGTTCTTTCGGAAGATGGCAAACATTATATTCTGAACGGGCAAAAAATGTGGATCACCAATGGTGGTTTTGCAAACTTATTCACTGTTTTCGCTAAAATAGATGACGACAAGAACTTAAGTGCTTTTTTGGTTGAAGCCGATAGTGAAGGAATCACTCTGAATCCTGAAGAGAAAAAAATGGGAATCAAAGGCTCTTCCACTCGTCAGATTTTCTTCAACAACGTAAAAGTTCCGGTTGAAAACCTGCTTTCTGAACGGGAAAACGGGTTTAAGATTGCGTTGAACATTCTGAATATCGGTAGAATTAAATTGGGGGCAGGTGTTCTCGGAAGTTCGAAGGAAGTAATCTCTGATTCTGTTAAGTACGCAAATGAACGTCAGCAGTTTGGTCGTTCCATTTCAAAATACGGAGCTATTCGCTATAAACTGGCAGAACAGGTAATGCGCACCTATGTGTTGGAATCTGCTGTATACAGGGCTGCGCAAAATATTGATGATGCTATTCACGATTACATAAATGAAGGAGCAGAAAAAGGTCCTGCAACGTTGAAAGGAATTGAAGAATTTGCTGCAGAATGCGCTATTCTAAAAGTAGCAGGATCAGAATGCTTAGATTACGTGGTAGATGAAGCCGTTCAGATTTACGGTGGAATGGGCTATTCTGCAGAATCAACAGTTGAAAGAGCTTACCGCGATTCACGTATCAACCGCATTTTTGAAGGAACAAACGAAATTAACCGCATGCTGATTGTGGATTTGATCCTGAAACGCGCGATGAAAGGAAAACTCGATTTGATGGGGCCGGCAATGAAAGTTGCGGGAGAATTGATGAGTATTCCTGATTTCAAAGAATTGCCAGAAGGTGAACTGGCTTTTGAAAGAGAAGCTCTTTTACAATTCAAAAAAGTCATTTTGATGGTTGCCGGATCAGCGGTTCAAAAATTAATGCAGACACTTTCAAAAGAACAGGAAATTCTGATGAACATTGCAGATATTGCAATCTGGGTTTACCAGGCCGAATCGGTTTTACTTCGTGTAGAGAAAATGTTGTTGACAAAAAATCCTGCCGAAGCACAACGGGAAATTGCAATTGCGAAATTGTATTTCTACGATACAGCTGATAGAATTGAAAAGGCTGCAAAAGATGCAATTTTCAGTTTTGCCGAGGGTGATGAAGCTAAAATGATGATTGCCGGGGTGAAACGTTTTACAAAAACGAATACTATAAATCCGAAAGCATTACGTCAACTGATTGCCGAACAACTCATTAATCAGAATAAATACGACTAAAGAAAATAAAAGGTAAAAAGCAAAAGAGCGTGTTCGAAATGATCACGCTCTTTTTATATAAAGTTTTGTCTAGTCCTAAAATTTGATTCCGTCGGCCTCAAACATCATTGTGACTTTCGGCTCGGTAATTTTGTCGATCTCTTCCTGAGATTTCTTTGCGTCCAAAGCATAATGCTTCAGCATTTCAACACTTGTTGTATCCATATACGCTACTCCGTGAAAATAAGCCATTGT
>CBFGMW010000207.1:0-5283 GCA_965649925.1 uncultured Fluviicola sp. | reverse complement strand
GTAACCAGTCTTACAGGTGACGGAACAGCTATAAATGATTGTTCAAACAAAGACAATACCGGGCAAGTAACTTTAGAACCCGGACAATCAGGAAATAACGGCGACGGACCTGGTGCCGGTCTTGCAGGAACTGATGGACAAAACGGTTCCGGGCCGAAGCAGCAATGCTTAAGCCTTGATGATGAAGCCGGAATGATCGGTGGATCGGGAGGTGCCGGAGGCGGTGCCGGCGGAAGTTACGGAGGCGAAGGATCTGACGCAGGAAATGGCGGTGCAGGAACAGGATCTTATCAATCAACAGGATTAAATGTCTCTACAGGATTTCCGGTTGTGGGAGGAAACGGCGGAACAGGCGGAACACCAAATGCTGCTTATGGAACTGAAAGCGGGCAAGACATTGAACTAGGTTCTGGTGGTGCCGGAGCCGGAGGTGGCGGTCGTTCTTATGACAGCGGACTTGGAGGTTCTAACGGTGGAAACGGCGGCGGAACAGTTGTTTTAATGGCAAGTGATTCATTAGCAGTTTTCGGAACCATTTCCGTAAACGGAGAAAATGGCGCATCGGGCGGCGATGGCGGAAACGGCGGAGCTTCACCGAAATGTTGTGAAGATGGTTGTGACGACTGTGGCGAAGCAACACTTTCAACCGGATCAGGAGGTGGCGCAGGATCGGGCGGTGGTTCAGGCGGTGGAATCTTACTTCGTGCTGAAACTTATGCGGAAATTACAGGAACTCTTGCAGCAAAAGGTGGAGACGGTGGAAATGGCGGACTGCGCGGAAACGGCGTTTCCTGTGATTACTCAGCAACGTTCTGTGGTTCTCAATCACTAACAAGCGGTAACGGAAATGCCGGAAATCAGGGAGGAGCCGGCGGTGGAGGTCGTATCAAGATCTTTGTTCCTATTTGCTCTTTATCAGATGTTCAACCAACTACCCAAATGATTGGAGGAAGTGGTTTTGCAGCAGGACAACAGGGAACTTATTTCTTGGGATGCAGTGAATTATCATTGATGGAAGAAGCCTTAGAAGCTCAAATAAACATCTACCCGAATCCGGCAAAAGAACAAATGAAAGTTTCAATTGCCTCCGGTAATTATGAAGCAGAAATGTTCATTACAGACATCAGTGGTCGCATTGTTCATTCTCAAACAGCTGAATTAAGCGAAAACGCCATATCCATTGATCTTTCAAATATGGAACAGGGAACGTACCAAATCACGTTCAAGATTGCAGGAAGCATTATCAATAAACGATTCATCCGCATATAAGACATGAGATACTTTTTCGTATTGCTTGCTGCAATTTCAGGAATTCAATCGGTTTCTGCTCAGCATACTTCCAAATCTGTTCAGGCTTGCCTTGCCCCATTCTATCATGGTGTAGCTTCAGGCGATCCATTGTCTGACCGGGTAATTATCTGGACACGCTTTACCCCTGATTCACTTGATCCTGCACCACAAATTGTGGAATGGAAAATTGCGCTGGATACATTATTCACTCAAGGAACACAATCAGGCGTTGTTATAACAGACGAATCGGTAGATTACACGGTAAAAGCAGATCCAACCGGCTTGCTGGCTAACACAACTTATTATTATCAGTTCAAAGCGAATAATCAGCTTTCAGTAATAGGAAGAACACGTACTGCTCCTATGGGAGATTGTGATAGTCTGCGTTTCGCTGTAGTCTCTTGTGCAAATTATGAGGCAGGGTATTTCAATGTCTTCGCAAATTTGAAAGAACGTAATGACTTTGATGCTGTGATTTGCCTGGGCGATTATATCTACGAATATGAATCGGGCGGATACGCACCAAATGAGACGGCAAATCGTCAGTGGTCGCCCGAAAACGAAACAGTATCCCTACTCGATTATCGTTCACGTTATTCAACCTATCATCTGGATGACAACTTGCGCGAATTACATCAGCAGTTTCCGTTCATTGTTGTTTGGGACGATCATGAAACAGCAAACGATTCATGGATGAACGGTGCAGAGAATCATCAAACGAATGAAGGAAGTTTCAGTGCGCGAAAACAAGCCGCAAAAAAAGCATTCTTCGAGTGGCTTCCGATTCGTACTACCGGTACAACAGATCAGTACCAGATTTTCAGAGACATCAGGTACGGCGATTTGGTTGATTTAATCATGCTTGACACAAGACTTCACGGACGGGAAGAACAGGCAGGAACATCCGGCACAACGGTTACTTCCCAGAATCGACAATTATTGGGAACTGACCAGTTTTCATGGCTGGGAGATCGTTTGTCATCCAGTACTTCTCAATGGAAATTACTTGGACAACAGGTAATGATGGCTCCGCTTACACTTTTCGGAATTCCGCTAAACGGCGACCAATGGGATGGTTATCCGGCTGAACGAACCCGTGTTTACAACTACATTCTGAATAATAACATCACAGATGTTGCCGTTCTGACAGGTGATATACACTCATCCTGGGCAAATGATCTTCCGGGACCAACTTACAATGGTTCAACCGGCGGCGGATCAGTTGGAATTGAGTTTGTTGCTCCAAGTGTCACATCACCCGGTATTGATATTCCTGCCGGAGCATCAGCAGTTATGGCATCGAACAGTCATATCAAATACGCCGATTTATCGCAGCATGGATATGTTATTCTTGACATTAACAAGCAACGTATTCAGGCCGACTGGTATTATGTTTCCACGGTTGATCAGCCATCGTCTGACTTTTCTTATGCGGCGTCGTTCAAATCCAATCATCTTACCCGGCATTTGGTGAGTTCCCCCTCTGCAAGCGTGCCACGAGAAAACATTCAGTTGTTTCAAACGCAAAGCTGTCCGTTCTATGCACCAAATACAGCAGGAGTTAAAAATCAGGAGTCAATAGTCTTTTTGAGCGTGTCTCCAAATCCTGCTTCAGAGATGCTCTATCTGAATTTGAGTATTCCGTTAAACGGTCAGTTAACATTTGAACTCATAGATCCGGCAGGGAAAATTCATTTGTTAAGTCAACATACAGTATTTACTCCCGAAAGCGCACAATTTTCTATTGATATATCTTCCTACAGTGCAGGCATATACATTCTAAAAGCCAGTATCAATGGACTGGAAAAGAACATTCGGGTTGTTAAGCTATAATGTAAACCGTTAAATACATACTATCAACCATTCACAATGAGGTTACCTGACAACAAATCACGGTAACCTTTTTCTTTTATATTTGTATAAAACCGATTATTATGAAACGTATTCTTTTCTTTTCGACAATCCTTTTAGGAACATTCATCACCTCATGCGGCTCCGATGCCCCTGTTGATCATTCAAATGATGTTGATTTGGGTAAAATAGAAGGTAACAACTATACCTGTGATGAAATTGGCTGGGAAACAAGCTATCCGGAGACCTGGAAAATTACTTCGAAAAAGAGTTTGGAGGCACTGGATGAAAGTTCACAGCGTGCTTCAGGACAAGATATCAAAAAGAACAAGGATCTTAAACGTTTGTTAGCTTATCAATTGGATTTCAACAATAGCTTTCAGTCGACCATTGAAACCTATAAAGGCAAAACTGCCGAAGACTACCATAAAGCAAAGAAAAACGTTCGTGAGAGTGTTTATGTTTCATACTTTGATGCAGGAATTCGGGTTGATACCAGCGCTTCAACTTACAAGTCAGGAAATATAACATTCGATGTATTTCAATTGAATCTGTATAACCGGGAAGGTGAAGCATACGCTCATCAGGTAATGTACACTGCCATTATCAAAGACTATTATTTCACAGCGGTAATTGCGTATGATGAAGAGAAGTACAAGGAAAAAATGCAAAAATCTATTGCTCCGGGTACCTTTAAATAGAATCTTCCAACTCTTTATTAAACTGAAAAATAAGATCATTCTCGAAGCCGCGGCTTTGGAGAAAGCGGAGCAATTTGGCTTTTCGTTTCCAAATATCTTTTTCTTTCTCAAGCTCTTTCCACTTACGTGACATGAGATCTTTCAGAATTTGCTCGTAAACCTCATCTTCGAACGAATATAAGGCTGTTTGTATGATCCGTTTCGGAATAAACTTGGCTAATAGTCCCTGTTTGATCTTGTAACGTCCCCAATGTTTGATCCGGAGTTTTCCGGAAGCATAAGCAATGGCAAAACGTTCTTCATCCAGAAAACGGTATTCAATGAGATGCGCCATGATTCGTCCGCTTTGTTCGGCGTCTAAACCCCAGGCTTTTAATTTTGTGGAAACTTCGTAGTGGCAGCGTTCCTGATATGCGCAGTAGGCTTCGATTTTGGCTTTAGCCTCTAAAAAAGAGAAATTGCCCTCCTTCATCAGAGAGCAATTTCATTATTGTTTTTGTCGTGGAAAGTATATTGCAGCAAGTGATGCGCCATTACTCCTCTCACATCGATCCATTTTTTGTACTTAAAGAACCATTTCCATTGTCTGGAGATCAATCCCTTTTTGAAGTAAGCCTCCAAATATGGGTGAACCATCAATGTGAGTTTGGTTTCTTTGCGATCCTGAATCAGGTAATTCAGGTTTGTTTCAATTTCTTCAGACAACAGAATAGATGCCTGAACTTCGCCGGTTCCGTTACATGTCGGACACATTTCAGAAGTGTTGATATCCGTTTCCGGACGCACACGCTGACGTGTAATCTCAACAACACCGAACTTAGACGGAGGAAGAATATTGTGTTTTGCGCGGTCGCCTTTCATAGCATCCTTCAAACGCTCAAACAACTCTTTGTTATTTTCCTTATCATGCATATCGATAAAATCGATACACACAATTCCTCCCATATCGCGCAATTGCAGTAAACGTGCAATCTCGTCGGCAGCTTCCAGGTTTGTTGTCAATGCATTGTTTTCCTGACCATCGGCTCCTTTACGGTTACCGCTGTTCACATCAACAACGTGCATTGCTTCGGTATGTTCAATAATCAGGTAGCCTCCTGAAGGAAGCGGAACCTTTTTGCCAAACATCGCTTTGATCTGCTTATTGATTCCGAAACGTTCAAAGATTGAGAGTTTACCATCGTAAAGTTTTACGATTTTCTCTCTTCCCGGAGCAATTTCAGAAATGTATTCTTTCAATTCACCAAACAGCTTTTCGTCGCCTACATGGATATTTGAAAAATCACCGTTCAATAAATCACGAAGAATAGAAGATGTTTTGTCCAATTCGCCTAAAACACGTTTTGGCGGAGTTGCTGCTCTCAAATTGGTGTGCATCAGCTTCCATTTCTCCATCAGGTTTCTAAGGTCCTGATCGATATCTTCTACTTTCTTGTTTTCA
>CBFGMW010000206.1:0-5283 GCA_965649925.1 uncultured Fluviicola sp. | reverse complement strand
CACGTTGAAAAGAATCTGGTTACATATTGTTAATTGCCTGACCTAACGAATCTACTTTTTTAGTCAAATCACTTGCGAGCGATTGTACTTTCTTTTTGATTTTCTTTTTAGTTTCTTCCAATTGTTCGGGAGTTATTTTCATGCCAACTGCGGTACCAATTGCTACTCCTGCTACCAAAGCTCCGACAATTTTCTTTTTACTATCCGGAGCTTCTTTTACAGCATCAATTGTTTTTTTCGCATTGCCGAGTGTCTTTTTCACACCTTCCATAGCCTGTTTACCTTTTCCTGCTTTCGCTTTGTCAAAAGTTTTCTTGGCACTCCCTAATGTTTTTTTCACGTTGTCTACAGTTTTTTGAATCTTTGCTGTATCTACATTATCTGTTGTTTCTACTACGTCATCCAATGTTTTCTTTACATTGTCTAAAGTTTTCTTCACTTTGCCTGTCTTCGATTCCATAATCCGTATATTAAAAAGTTAGTATTCGTTTTTCCGGTTTTAAATAACTCCAGATTCTGATTCTGTTGCCAACCAGCTTGAGTGGAGAATTTACGAAAATTATCCCTAAGCTCTGTAGTTTTTATGCTTTTTAAACAACTAAAAATTGTTAACGCTTTTTCAATTTCATCAGTGTAATCAGAAGATTCTGATCAGCCCTGTTTATAAGATATTAAAAAAAAGAGGTCCTTCTTAATTTATTAGAAGGACGCTCTTTCCATTTTAATTATCAACCAACCAATATAAACTAACTTCGTATTACTAAAATGAACTGTTTCCGGGAACGGAATTTTTATTCATTTCCTCCGGTCATCTTGTCTTTTCGCTTTTCTGCCTTAGCAGCTCTTTTTTCTTTCAATGTACTCAGCGACACTTTTTTATCACTGGTTTCTTTTCCTTTTTTCTGTTTCGACATGAGTGCTTTGATATTATAAAATCTGAATTCCCTTTACCGTAAAATCAGAATTTGATTACTGTTTAAACACAAAGCACTAAAACATTTGTCCTGATTCTGTTATACAATCCTTGAATACTATTGCATAATTCACTGATTTTCAGATCAGAATAAAGAAGATGTTTCAGATCCGTCACCCGGATTCTCATTTGAACGGAAGTCAGATGGGTTCTGAGAATTCAACTGATTAAAAATACGATTGATTTCCTCCGGGTTCTTGCCTAATTTTCTTTCAAGATTTGAGAACAATTCATGCTCCTGACCTTGTTCAAACTGAAGATCCGCATCCGTCAACTGAGGATATTGTTCTTTCAGTTTTTCTTTTTGCTGATTCCAATTAGCACCTACTGTGAAATTGAAATTCGGGTTTTGACTGCTTTCCATAATCACTTGTTTTTAAGTATTAAAATCTCTAAAACAAAGTTCTTCTATTCCGAAACCGTATGCTTTACAATGAAAGAATGCAATATTGCAAATATCACAGGTTCTCCAAATTCTGAAATCTTTTCTCCTTCAATTTCTTATAAAATGACGGAGAATGTCCTGTAACTTTCTTGAATTGATTAGAAAGATGCGCAACACTGCTGTAGTGAAGCTTGTATGAAATTTCAGTCAAATTCAATTCATCATACAACAGTAACTCTTTGACACGTTCTATTTTGTGCATGATGATAAACTGCTGAATCGTTATCCCCTTTACTTCAGAGAATATGTTTGATAAATACGTATAATCATATTTCAATTTATCACTAATATAGTCAGAGTAGTTCACCCGCGGCACTTCATCAGAATAATGAATCATCTCAATAATGGCATTCTTGATCTTTTCAATGATGATACTTTTTTTATCATCCATAAGCTGAAGACCAGACAATCGAAGACGTAATTCCAGTTCCTGCCGCTGCTCAGCCGTAATATCTTCGAGAATTTCCAACACTCCGAGATCTACCAAAACAAAATGAAGCCCCATTGCTTTCAACTCATCTTTAACTAAAAGTTTGCAACGTAAACTTACCATATACTTCACGTACAAAATCATATTGAATCAAATTAATGAAATTCTAAATCGGGAGAGAATAGTTTCTAAACCTGGCACCCCTTGAATAAGTGAAGAAATGCCGATGTATCTGATCAAAGATGATCATAATTCTCCAACAATACAGCTTTTGTATTCAATACAACCAAATCATTCGCAATGTGAGGATTATGCAAATCCCATAAAAAGTTGTGTAATGCTCTCTCAGTGGGGAACAACGATATTTACATCACCGGATTTTTCCCGGTTTCAGAAAAGCAAACCATGATAGCAATTGATAAAAAAGGGATCCTGTTAAGCAAGACGAATTTGAGTTTTGAGAACGAAGCCGTTTGCAATCCATGTGTTTATCAGGACGGCAATACGATACATCTTTTCTACAGAGCTGTTAGCTACGGAAACTTTTCTAGCATAGGGTATTGCAGGCTAAATGAAAGACAGGAAATTGAACAGCGCAATACAGAACCTATTATTATTCCGGAGTATGTCTATGAAACGCATGGAGTTGAGGATCCGCGAATTGTTAAAATTGACGATCTCTTTTACCTCACATATACTGCTTATGACGGAGTGAATGCCCTTGGAGCACTCGCTACTTCAAAGGATATGGTGACTTTTGAAAAACATGACATTATCGTTCCACGCATATCATACAATCAATTTGAAGAGATCATCTATTCAAGAGAAGGTATGGATGATCGGTACTCGCCCTATTACAGGAACATTATTCCTCATACATCAATTTGCAGATCCAATTTCCTATGGGACAAAGATGTTATATTCTTTCCCCGGAGAATTAATGGTAAACTTTATTTAATGCATCGGATCAAGCCCGATATTCAGTTAGTTGTTTTTCAGGATTTGAGTGATCTAACAATAGAGTTCTGGGACAATTATCTGTATTATCTGGAAGAACACACCGTATTAAAACCAAAATTCAAACATGAAATCGTTCATATAGGCGGTGGTGCGCCGCCAATTGAAACTGAGGCAGGCTGGTTGATTATTTATCACGGCGTTCGGTATGAATTGGGAAAAGGAAACATTTATACCGCTTGTGCAGCTCTGCTTGATTTGAATAATCCTATGAAAGAAATTGCACGTTTACCTTATCCTTTGTTCGAACCGGATAACAGATGGGAAGAAGAAGGACAAGTTAACAATGTTTGTTTTCCGAGCGGAACCTCATTGTTTGAAGACACATTAACAATTTATTACGGTGCAGCAGATGAACAAATCGCTATGGCTTCTTTAAGTCTGTCAATGCTGTTATCCGAGCTCACATCAAATACCATAAAAACATGAAAAATACACGCCAGGCAGCAAACAGAAAGACATATCGTCTGCAAAAACAAAATCATAAAACTCCAGAAGTTCTTTTAATTACCTCATATCCTCCAAGAGAGTGTGGTATTGCAACCTATTCACAGGATTTACTCACAGCGTTGCAGGCTAAATTCAAAGAATCATTCTCATTGCGTGTTTGTGCACTTCAAACGAAACGAATGGATTATAATTATTCCGATGAAGTAAAAAACCAATTAGACCCGACTGATTCGCTCCAATGTTTTAATCTTTCGAACATGATCAATGATTCGGAAGACATCACAATGGTTCTGATCCAGCACGAATTTGGTCTGTTTCCGAATCATGAGCTTTTCCTGAAATTTTTGTTTTCATTAGACAAACCGGTTGCGATAGTATTCCATACGGTTATTCCTCTTCCGGATGAAACTATACGAGTTGCCGTACGAAACATGATCGCAGCAAGTGCTTCGGTTATTGTAATGACCAAACATGCGGAAGAAATACTTCTTGACGACTATGAAGCAGCTCCTCATAAAATAACGGTAATCCCGCATGGAACACATCTTGTGCAGCATGAAAACAAGGATTCTCTCAAAGAAAAATACGGCCTGGAAGGAAAAAAAGTGCTTTCAACCTTCGGACTACTGAGTTCCGGCAAAGGAATTGAGAATACATTGGAAGCTTTACCAAAAATCTGTGCGGAAAATCCGGATGTTGTATTTCTGGTTCTTGGAAAAACACATCCTGAAATTGTTGCCCGACAGGGTGAAGTCTATCGAAATTCATTAGCCGCGAGGGTGGCAGAGCTGGGAGTCGAA
Organism: uncultured Fluviicola sp.; assembly: GCA_965649925.1. Lineage (GTDB taxonomy): Bacteria > Bacteroidota > Bacteroidia > Flavobacteriales_D > Crocinitomicaceae > Fluviicola. The sequence goes on along the minus strand of CBFGMW010000206.1, from coordinate 1,168 downwards.
AAAAACGTTCTCTTTGTTAACAGATACCTACCACTCCCGGATTTGCTGGAATATCTTCAGCTGACTGATATTTATTTGTTCAGTTCACTCGACCCTCATCAGGCGGTAAGCGGAACTTTTGCTTATGCAATGAGCTGCGGTTGTCCTATTATATCTATGCCAATTCCGCAGGCAACGCTCACGCTCAATGAAGAAACGGGTATCATTGTCGACTTTAAGAATTCGGAGCGGCTGTCAGACGCAGTCAACAAATTATTGGGAGATTCAGACTTACGGGCAAAATTCAGAGCAAATACGCTTCAGCAGATTGTCCCAACATCCTGGGAAAACTCGGCTATCTTACATGCTAAATTATTCAAACAGATTTGTGCCGAATCAAACATTGCGGCAAACGGATGGTACATTCCCCAATCAATAAACCTATCTTATTCACTTCCGCCCGTCCATTTATCTCATGTAAAGAAAATGACTACCGAAGTGGGGATGATCCAGTTTTCACAAATGAACGAACCCGATATAACCTCAGGGTATACCCTTGACGATAATGCCAGAGCCCTCATTGCGCTGAGCATGTACTATGAACGGACGGGAGATCATAAAATACTGAGCGATATAAAGATCTATCTGAAGTTCATTCAGTTCTGTCAGCAGCCGGATGGCAGTTTTCTCAATTACGTAGATTCGGAACAGCAGTTTACCGAACAGAATAAAGAAATCAATCTTTCCGATTCAAATGGAAGAGCTATATGGGCATTAGGATATCTGCTTTCAATTGAACATCTTCTTCCGAAAGATTTCGGAGTAATGGCACAAAATATACTCGACCTCGCAAAACAAAACATTACCACCTGGGATTCACCCAGAGCAATTGCATTTGCGATTAAGGGCCTTTATTTCAGTAATATTAATGAACGGTCAATTCCAACTTCCAACCTGATTCAAATGCTGGCTGAACGGTTATCATCATTTTATCGTTCCGAAGCAGAAAACGGCTGGCTTTGGTTTGAACCGTATATGACTTACGCCAATGCCGTTTTGCCTGAAGCAATGCTTTGTGCCTGGCAGGACCAGGGTTATGAATCATATAAAAAAATAGCAAAGTCCAGTTTTGATTTCTTAGTCTCACTGCTTTTCAAAAATCACCAGATTAAAGTTATTTCTAATAAAA
>CBFGMW010000205.1:0-5288 GCA_965649925.1 uncultured Fluviicola sp. | reverse complement strand
GCATCCAGATTGCTCTGTCTATATCCAGTTTCGATTCGATATTGGTAAAATCATTGTTCAGGGTTGTAATCAGCTCTACCAAATCGTTCCAGCCGTAATCAGATTTCAGTTCATAACCGTTTGCGTAGGAAGAGCTGTCGGCATTGATGTATTTCAAATCCGGGTTTACGCTTGTTCCCTGTCCGGCACCGCCAGCCGGATTGCATTTAAAAAATGAGCCGTCGGAGGTGTAGTAATGGTCGCCGTTGAATTTATCGTTAATCGATTCGGCATTGGAATACACTCCTCTCAATGTCCCGTTAATGTAAACGTTCGCAAAATTCGCTTTCGGACAATCCATGTACTGTTCCAGGATTGCGTAGCTCAAAACTTCGCGGATCATGGAAGGGTCCTGGTACCCGTTTTGAAGTTTAATATCGGTATAGCCTTCATAGTCATAACTACCATGTGTGTGATCCAGTTCGATATGAATAGGGTTTTTATTGTTGCTGGCATTGTAGGAACTATTTCCTTTATATTTCACGCCAACACTATCGAAAACTTCACCGTTGATGCGCACAGAGTCGGCGATCAGATAATCTTCCGTTGTGCTGGCCAGCGCGTCCAGTTGAGCATCCCAATTAGAGAATCCAAAGAAAATCTCGATGGTTTGAATGGTGGAGCGGTCGTAAAGACCCTGCGCATGTGATTGAAATACCGGAAATAAAAGAAATGCTGCAAGGCAGCTTAGGAGAGTGTTTTTTTTCATACTTAATGTGTTAGTCATCAACCGTTTTAATATTAAGGTATTCCTGGATTAAAATACGCTTAACTTTTCTTTGACGACAGTTTTGAATAAATCCTTCGCTCAATAAATCGATTTACTAAAAAAAGACCTTGTAATCCAATCTTTTGGGACTTACATTTGAGCAATGGAGAAATATTTCACATTTATCGAGTGCATAGGCTATCTGGCTTCTTTGATCATTTTCACATCTTTGATAATGAAGGACATTCGCAAGCTCCGTATTATCAACTTCATTGGCTGCGGCTTTTTTATTACCTACGGAGTATTGATAGATTCGTTTCCTATCATCATCAGCAATGCGATGTTTGCTGTAATCCATGTGTATTACCTCCTGAAAATGAACAAGGAGAACAAAAGCAAATGATCTGACAGCTCATTGCTTCGTTCTGTAGAGTGAGTTTTCTTTACAACAATTTCGTAAAATCGAAATCCTGAACAATTTTGTAGGTCTGACCATTTACCCCATAACTTCCTCTTGGGCCTGAAGCTCCTGTTGTACCTGCTGAAGAAGCTGTTTGACCTGAAGCCGGAGTTCCGGACTTCCCTCCTTTTCCACCGTCGCCGCCTGCACCGCCCGATCCACCGGAATTATCGATATATAATTGTGTTTCAATTGTTGATACCGAAGGATGGACGTAAACGGTAACATTCCCGCCTCTTCCGCCTCTTCCGCCAAATCCGCCGGCACCACCCGGCCCGCCTCTTCCGGGAGCCTGGGGTTTTGTTCCACCTGTTCCGTTTTTCCCGTCACCGCCATCGCCGCCTGCACCACCTGCTCCTCCGGTTCCGCCATTTACTTCTACATAGAAAATTGGTTTTGAACCAATCATCATGGTTCGCCAAACTGTGTTACGGGTTGTGTTTAATACATGAAAGAAAAGTGTATCGCTTTTCTGCCAGCAGTGAATTTCGAGGTTTTCACCGTCCGATCCGTCCTGTCCGGTACCGCCTTGTCCGCCTTGCTGTCCGTCTCGAAACAACAAAGGCGTTTTTCCATTTTGACCTGTCTGACCGCGCGATCCGCTCAATCCTTCGAACCAAACCTGCGCATTTCCTTTGAAATTAATTATTACGGTATCCTGCGAATTCACAGAAAAACCTTCTTTATCGGTATATGTGAGCTGTACCGGGACACGGGATGTTTTATAATCGGGCAATGTCCAGTACACTGCAAGCTTTTCGTCTTTTATTCTGGCATCCAGGTTATCTGAAGAACCGAATCCTTTGTTACTTTCAAGCTTAATTGACTCGCCTGAAAACAACTGTGCGCTGATTGTTCCGGGAAAGGTGGTTCCCAGGTTATTCTGGGCATAGATATCGTAATCAACGTACAGGTAATTGATATTCTCAGCCATTAGTTTCTTGTTGTTATGACAGCTAACAAGCAATACTGAAGTTAGGCCAAGCATGCAGCCGAATTTCCAAAACGTTCTCATAGTATAGATTTACGGGTGCTAAAGTAGCAAAAGTGTGGAGAATGTGAGAGAAACAAATTCTTCGCGCTGCTCCTTCGCTGAAGCTAGGGCGTAAGCGTTTTGCTTTTGGCTAAGAAGCAATTTTTCCGCTGAAGGGTGCAGAAGAACTGGTATATTCCCACAAATACACAAATCATTTGAGGCGCTTACCAGTCGCCTTACCGAGCGGGCGTATTAAGAATGATGGGGTATCGCGCCTTGCTTTGTGAAATAATCCAAATAAACGCAAAGAAACAAGGGCGCAAAGGAATCTCAGTCTCGCGCTACTCTTTTGGCTAAGACTATTATATTTCCCACCGACGAACGCAGAAGAACGTTGAGGTTGAAGAGGAAAAGTTTTGTGCACGGATGAACAGATTCTTCGCGCTTTGTTTTCACGAAAGTTAGTGGATTCGGATTCTTTTAATGCGCCAACAAATTGATGGTTGCTCCATTCGGGTCTTTCACAAAAAAGCGTCTTACTCCCCAATGTTCGTCAGTAAGGGGATACACTATTTCGCAATTCAATTTTTTCGCCTGTTCATACATGACATCAACATCAGAAACCTCCATTGAAATAAAGATCGCTGAATTGTCTAAAGGACCTGTTTTGTCGAATTGCAGGATGGATATTTGCGCACCGGAGTTTACTTTGGAAGCGAAAGTCAAAATCCACCTCATGTCCATTACAAGTTCCAGGTGTAAAAAGTCGACATAAAACTGCCTGGTTTTTTCCATATCAGTGGAATAGATATTTGGAACGATGCGGAGAATGTTGGGTTTGTTTTGCATTGTTGGGGTTTACGAATAGTTTACATTCATGACTCTAATATTACGGATTAATTCGGAAAGGAAAAGGGCTACTTCTCTATCCCCGTCTTTATTAAATTCGAATACCCTTTTGCGATCATTCTGCTCTTGTCGCTGTTCCAGATTTCGCACTGGGCGTTGATCAACTGTCTTCCTTTCTTGAGAATCCTGGTTTCGGCAATCACTATATCATTTTCTCTTGCAGGCGAGAAATAATCAATAGCGTTGTTGATGGTTGAATAAAAATGATCTTCGTCGAAGGTGTAAACCGCCGTTCCAATTGCATCGTCTATGATTGCAGCCGAAATTCCGCCATGGAGTGTGCCGATCGGATTGGTCATTTCTTTGCGAACAATGTATTCAAGAACTACTACTCCTTCTTCCACTGAAACCAAAACCGGGTTCAACCAGCGCATTAAGGGTGAAGGTGTTGGTGTATCGGAAGCTTCTTTCCCGATCTGCTGTTTTAAAAATGTGACTACTTTGTTCATTGTTTTGATATTTGTTATTCCATCTGTTTTCCGGCGCAGGATCAGGAGACCCTCCGCTGCATGGGAGCACCGACAAGTCGATGCCATTTACCTGGTAATTAATCATCAAGTTTAGCCGCGAATGCACGAATTTATTGCGAGCCTATGCTTCGACAGGCTCAGCACAGGACGGACTCGCCGGATGACTTAAAATAATTAGTTAGGTACTGACAAACTCTTACAAGCCTGGATTCGTTGAATTGCGGTACCTAAGTTATTATTAGTGAATTCTTGACTTTAAATTACTCGTCTTTTTTTAAATATTCGTCGGTGAAATGGGCTTTGTGTTTTGGCTGGGAGAATTTATCAGAGTTGTAAGCCTGAGAATTTCCTTTTGGAATGGAAAGCGACTGCCAGTGTTCATTGCAGATCATTTTTCCAACAAACACAATTTGTCCGACGTGATACGGATAATGCGCCAACTGACGATTGATTGCATCGACGACCGAACAGCCCTGATTGCGGATATAAACTGTTTTCGAAAGATCTTCTTCAGTAAGTGAATCCAGTGTGTCGAACAACAATTTCCATCCTTCTTCCCATAATTTTAGGAGACCATCTTTCTGGGAGCTATCGTTTTCAAACTCCGCATCGCGTTGACGCCATTCTTTTTCACCGTCTGAAGTCAGGAAATCGGTCCAGCGAGAGAGCATGTTTCCATGCAGATGCTTCATAATAACAGCAATACTGTTGCTTTCATCATTGAACTGCCAGAAGAGTTTTTCATCCGGTAACTGATCAATCGTTTTATCTGCCAACTGTTTGTAGTAAGCAAATTGTTTCTTTACGCTTTCAAGATAATTCGTTTCCATAACTACTTTACTTTATTTTTTCAATAACCATTGCAGAAGAACCGCCACCGCCGTTGCAGATTGCCGCTACTCCGTATTTTCCGTTTTCCTGGTGAAGGACTGATATTAAAGTACATAAAATTCGTGCGCCGGAAGCACCCAGCGGATGTCCCATTGCAACTGCTCCACCATAGACATTTACTTTACTTTCTTCTAAACCCAGGATCTGCATATTTGCCAGTGATACCGCGGAATACGCTTCATTGATCTCAAAATAGTCGACCTGACCTAATTCTACTCCCGAACGTTCTAAAGCCTTTGGTATTGCTCGTGCTGGAGCAGTTGTAAACCATTCCGGCTCTTGTGCTGCATCGGCATAGCCAATAATCTTCGCCAGCGGTTTCAAATTGTGTTTTTCGACCGCTTCTTTTGATGCTAAAATTAAAGCCGCTGCTCCGTCGTTCAGATTGCTGGCATTCGCTGCTGTAATAGTTCCGTCTTTCACAAAAACAGGTGGCAGCATTGGTACTTTCTCCGGGATGAGTTTGAAAACATCTTCATCTTCCGAAACAACAATCTCTCCTTTTTTGGAAGCAATTTTCACCGGGAACATTTCCGAATTGAATTTTCCGGTTTTAGTTGCTTTTTCAGCTCTTGCATAAGATTTTAAAGCGTATTCATCCTGCGCCCCGCGACTGAATTCGTATTTCTCAGCACACATTTCTGCGGCGTTTCCCATGTGCAGCCCGTTGTAAACATCGGTTAATCCGTCTTTCAGCAAACCATCAATTAAGGTTTCATCTCCCAATTTGATTGGTTTTCTGAGCATTGCATAATGTGGTGTGTTACTCATACTTTCCATTCCACCGGTTACCACCAGATCTTCCAATCCCAGCTGTATTTGCTGTGCGCCGAT
>CBFGMW010000204.1:0-5300 GCA_965649925.1 uncultured Fluviicola sp. | reverse complement strand
GGAAAGAAAGTTGACCGCTGTGAATGCTTGGACCTTGCAAATCTTGCTCTCAATAAAGTAAATGCCTCCTGGGACGTATTACTCAATTACGGAACAAAAGTAGATTGGAAAAAAGAATGTATTCAGCCTGGAGATATTCTTCAGTTCGAGAAGGTGGAGCTGAAAGGGAAGATTGACGGAAACATGGAGTATACCGAAACATTTTATCATCACACGGCGATTGTTTATGCTGTTCACGATGATGGAACCGTTGAATTAATCCACCAGAATACAGGACAATACGGTAAAAAAGTGGGGGTAACTACCATGAATTTCAATGACCTCAAAAAGGGAACTATTCAGGCGTACAGGCCAACGAAATAGCGGTCTAAAGTCTTTGTCTTCGTGTTAAGTTAAGTTTAGTCTATCTTCATTCTGATCCGCCATTCTTTAGGATAACAATTGTTGAAACGCTTATCAATTCGTTTGATCCATCCTAGCGTACTGCCCTCAAATTGAACCAACGCGTACCCGTTTCCCGATTCAAGCGGGAATGTTTCTCCCTTAAGATAATGTAACGCTTCATGCTTCGTTAGTGCAATTCGTGGAACATTTTCGGAGATAAACTCGGGAGAAAAAGCAAATCCTTCGTTCCAGATCCAGCCTTTTCGTGCAGGTTCTGCAAGTGTAACCCCAATTTTAAAAACGCTTAGCGAATGAATCAGTTCCTGAATTTCAACTTGTTTACTTTTTGGAATTAACCAGGCTTTTTCTTTCCAAAGTACTGGAATATGGCTGTCGGAATTTTTTAAAGCGGTAGACAATTCTTTGTCGCCAACTATTTCTTGTAATACGGTTGATTTATTCTTTTTCTTTGAAGGTCTCGATTCAGCAGTTTTTCTTAGAACAGCAATATAAAACCCTTCAGTATCAACTTTACCGGGGAGTGCGTATGCACCAATTCCGTTTCTGGATTTGAATAATTCCGGAAAATCAATGTTTACGTATTCCGCACCTAATTCATCGCAAATCCAGGCAATATTGTCTTCATTCTCAAGCGAATTGAAAGTACAGGTTGAATAAATTAGGAACCCTCCGGTCTTAAGACTATCCCAGCAACTTTCAATGATGTCGCGCTGACGTACAGAACACATTTCAACATTGCTTTCCGACCATTCAGAACGACTTTCAGTGTCTTTCCGGAACATTCCTTCACCGGAACAGGGAACGTCTGCCACAATACAGTCAAAAAAGGAATTCAGTTTTTGAAATGCTTCAGGTGCATTATTACTGATTACAGAATTTACAGCACCCCATTTTGTGATGTTCTCATAAAGTATGCGTGCACGATTCGGAATAATTTCATTTGATAGTAGGAGTCCTTTCCCGTTTAAATAATCCAGAATTAAAGTGCTCTTTCCACCTGGTGCAGCGCATAAGTCTACCATAATTGGTTCTTCCGGAAGATCAATATTCTTTAGAACAAAATCGAGTAGCTGTGAACCTGCTTCCTGCGGATAATAACTGCCGGCGTGGAAATGTGGATCGAGTGTAAAAACCGGTCGTTCAGCAAGCCATTTCCCGTTTTCAGACCATGGTATTTTAGTAGAACCTGAAAAAAGATTCCTGCCTTTCACGGGATGTGTTCTCAATGAAACCGGAGCTTTTGTTTCCAGGGCTTCAATCAGATCGTTTCCCAGGAACGGATCGTTTTGAACGCGTTTCACAAATTCTTCCGGTAATACTATTCGTTCGTCTTTCATGAGCGAGTGAATTCTTTTCTTGCTTGAGCACTAACTGTTTGGTCAGCGAAAATTCCGGCATCAAAAAGAAATTTTCCGGCCATAGCGATCATCGCTGCATTATCAGTACAGTATTCAAATTTGGGAATGAACACATTCCAATTGAGTTGTTTTCCGGTTTCCGTTAGCCGGTTTCTCAGACCTGAGTTTGCCGAAACTCCACCCGCAATAGCAATTTCTTTAATTCCGGTATCGGCACTAACGCGTTTCAACTGGTTAAAGAGAATGGTTAAAATGGTATGTTGAACGGATGCACAAAGATCGGCAAGATTTTCCGTGATAAAGTGCGGATTGAGTTTCAGTTCTTTCTGAATTCTGTATAAAACAGATGTTTTTAGCCCGCTGAAGCTAAAATTGTAGCCATCTACTTTCGGTTCGGCAAATTGAAAGGCAAGAGGGTTTCCTGTTTGGGCCAATTTGTCGACCAAAGGCCCTCCCGGATAAGGCAGCCCAAGGATTTTTGCGATTTTATCAAAAGCTTCGCCGGCGGCATCGTCTATTGTTGAGCCTAAAATTTTCATTTCCAAAGGTGAATCAACCAAAACCAACTGAGTGTGTCCTCCGGAGACAGTTAAACAAATAAATGGAAATTTTGGAACAGGAATTCCTTCGTCAATAAAGTGCGCCAAAATATGCGCGTGCATGTGGTTTACATCGATCAGCGGGAGCCGTGTTGCAAGAGCAAGTGCCTTGGCAAATGAGCAGCCTACAACCAATGATCCCATTAAGCCGGGTCCGCGTGTAAAAGCAATAGCGTCAACCTTTTGCAGTGTGATATTTGCCTTTTTTAATGCTTCGTGAACCACAGGAACAATGTTCTGCTGGTGTGCTCGTGAAGCCAGTTCCGGAACAACTCCGCCATAACTTTCATGAACTTTCTGGTTCGCAGTTATATTGGACAAAACACGGTTATTTTGAAGGACAGAAGCCGATGTATCATCACAAGATGATTCAATTCCTAAAATGACGATGTCTTTTTGCCCCAACTTTGTTATTTTTGTATGTTAAATGGCGAAATTACTCAAAATTATAGGTAGAACCATCGGTATCACTTTCGAGTGGATACTGTTTCTGATTATACTGCTCGCCTTCCTGATACGTACCAGTTCGTTTCAAACCTTTCTGGGTAATGTAGCTACAGACTATCTTTCTTCGGAATTGAATACCGAAATGCGTATCGGTAAGATCGATATTGTATTCATAAACCGTGTTTTACTCAAAGATGTTTATGTTGAAGATCTGGACAAAGACACGCTGCTATCTGTCGGAACCATTGACGTACGCCTTCAAACATTGAGTTTACCCGGAAACAGGATTGTTGTTTCAAATGTTCTGATTGATCAGGGCAGGATTGGAATTAATAAAAATGCCAAAACCGGAGATTTCAATTTTGATTTTATAGTCGATTATTTTAGCAGCAACAAGCCGAAGAAATCAACATCGAAGCCAATGGCAGTTGAGGTCAGGGAATTGAATCTGAAAAACATTGATCTTTCTTATGACGATAATCGAAAGCCAAAATTAGCTTACGGATTGGATTATGATCACATGCATTTCAAACATGTAAATCTGTCTATTGGCAAGTTTAGTTCGAAAGACGAGGTTATCGGGTTCAACATGAATTCGTTCAGCGCACGGGAGCAAAGCGGGCTAGTATTAAAACAACTGAAGTTAGGGGTTTTAATCAATCCTAAAAACGGGGTTTTGCTCAAGAATATTACAATTGAAACACCAACAACTTCTATTTATGCGTCGCATTTTGATTTGCGTGTAAAATCGTTTGATGACTTCAGTCATTTCAATTCAAAAGTGCGTTTCGATGCAAGTATTGATTCCAGTTCTGTTGATCTGAAAGATGTGTCTTATTTCGTTCCGGCATTGGAAGGAATGGATCAAATAGTTCGTTTGAGCAGTAAATTAACCAGACCTTTAGATGATTTGCATTTGACCGATCTTGATTTGCGTTTCGGAAAACGTTCCGTTGTAAGAGGTGATTTTGTATTACCCGATTTTTCATTGGAAAATAAAGCGAAACTGAATGAACAACTGGAATACTGTTACGTTGATTTTGATGATCTGAAAGCCCTTCATTTACCGAAATCTGCTGGAATCAAGCAAATTGAGCTCCAGCCTATGATTGATCAGCTTGAGTTTGTTGAATTGCGTGATGTTAAGGTAGACGGCGAGATGAAACAGTTCGTGATGTCATCTCAGCGAATTGGTACCGGTCTTGGGAATGTACGCCTGAATAACGGAATACAGTTCACTGAACTGAAAGAAGGCGGTTACGCATTTACGAAAACAGCGAACAGCAATTATGATGTTTACATCGATAGTTTCCAACTAGGAAAATTTATCAGCCAGGATATTTTCGGATCTGTCACGGGCTCTGCATTCTTAACCGGAGTTGTGGGCCAGGAAGACGTGATCCGTATCACAGAATTGTCAGGAGATTTCCAGAAATTCGGGTTCAATCAATACGGTTATTCCAATATCAAGGTTTACGACGGATCATTCGTCGACAATGTATTCAAATCGCAGATTGATATTACCGATCCTCATCTTGCAATGCATTTTGACGGAAGTGTGGACGTGAACAAAATCCAGAAATTTGATTTCGATCTGAAAATCACAAAAGCCGATCTGGGAATCCTGAACTTAGGTTCGCCGGACTCGAAAGTTTTGGCTGATATAGATATTGATCTCAAGGGAACGAACATTGACGATTATTCCGGACAAATAATCATTAACTCACTCGTTTATACACAAGATGAGAAGACAATTGGTGTTCCGCAATTAGATCTGACAATCGATCGCGGAGCTACTTCAGATAACATTGTTTTGGCAAGTGATGTTTTGGACATGACCATGAATGGGAAAATTACTTCCGGAAATCTCGTAGCTGTTCTAAATAATTCGTTTGCTAAAGTTCTTCCGACTTTCATTAAGCCAATGACGTTAACGAAGAAAAATGCGGCTGCCGAATTCTTCCAGGCGGATATCACTTTGAAAAACACAGAAGAAATTCTTGAATTGTATGCTCCTGATCTGCATATTGCATACGGAACTAAAATAGATGTGGCATATAATTCGAAGACAGATCTTCAAACATTGGATCTGAAATCTGACGAAATTGCTATTCTCCCGCAGCAAAAAGATTCAGCTAAAGCACCTCAAAGACAGTTTTTCAGAAACCTGCATGTAAAAGAATCACTTCAAAAGGGGAATCTCGTGGCTTCCATATCAGCAGATCGCGCAGCTTATAATGATTCCCTGTATGTTGATTCCTTCCAGGTGAACATTGCCGGACATCAAAGTGCGTTCAACACGAAAGTGCTTTGGAATCAGGGGAAAGCAGATCCTGCCTCGTTCGAGTTTGATACAGAATTTAAACCTGATAACGAGATTTCAGGAGTAGTGAAACCATCTTACTTCTCTGTTCAGGGACAAAGGTGGGAGATCAAACAACCTTCTGAATATGATATTGCTGTTTCCGATCAACGGATTTTTATTGATAAA
>CBFGMW010000203.1:0-5318 GCA_965649925.1 uncultured Fluviicola sp. | reverse complement strand
GACAGCGCGACGACCGCCAAGCACACCGCCGTCTTCCCGCAGGCTGCGGCCGATGGAAGTTTAGGCTGGCAATCGGTAATGGCGCATGAATTATCACATCATTGGTGGGGCAATTTGGTGACTTGTCGTACAGCTGAAGATATGTGGATTAACGAAGGAAGTGCTGCGTATTGTGAGTATCTTTTCAAAGAAGAATTTACGAGTCGAGGTGCTTATGAAGCGCAGGTGAGAAATCAGCACAAAGAATTATTGCGCACCTGCCACATCGAAGATGCCGGTTACTGGCCGCTTTCCGGAGTTCCGCAGGAGCATACTTACGGCTATACAACATATACGAAGGGCGCGGATATGATTCACACGCTGCGTGCGTATCTAGGCGATTCACTTTTCTTTAATGGATTATCCGAATTGCTGGAACAAAACAAATTCTCGGATATCGATGCCATTGAGTACCGTGATGATCTAAGTGCAATTACCGGTGTTGATCTGAATAATTTCTTCGCCGACTGGATTTTTCAGGGTGGCTGGCCGCATGTTTCTATTGATTCGTTAAGTGTTATTCCAAATGGCGGGCAATACGACGTAACCATTCACCTGAAACAGAAATTGGTTGCCAGAGCAAATTATGGAAACCAAATTCCGGTAACCTTGACTTTGCGCGATAACAACTGGAATACCTTTGAGGAAACAATCTATTCTTCAGGAATGAACAATACGGTTACTGTAACGGTTCCTTTCCAGCCTTCGATGGGTTATTTGAACCGCGACGAATTGATCTCTCATGCGGTTACAGCAAATTACGCTACATACACAACAACAGGAACAAAACAGTTAACACATTCAAATTTGATCTTACAAGTACAAAGTGTGACTGATTCTGCTTTTGTAGTTGTAGAGCACAATTGGGCTGCTCCGGACCCGGTTTTTGATTGGTCGACCGGTTACGTAATCTCTCCGCAGCGCTACTGGCGTGTTGATGGAATCTGGGATTCCGGGTTTAGTACAAATGCTACTTTCCGTTACAGCGGACAAACTACAGGTGGAAATGCTTATCTAGATCATTTGCTGATCACAGGTGCAGAAGACAGTCTTATTTTACTTTATCGCCCCGACCGTTCCGTTGATTGGTATGAGTTCCCTACTTACACTAAAACCATGGGAAATACAACCGATAAAACCGGAACGATGAATGTTACCAATCTTTTGAAAGGTGAATATGCCATTGCTTTGAAAGGTCAGAACCTGGATATAAACGAAACTTCTGATTTGGAAGCTGTTGTCTTATATCCGAATCCGGCTTCGGGTTCTGTAACTGTTGAAACAGTTGTTCCTACTGATCGAATAGTTGTAACTGATGCAGCTGGGAAGTTCGTCTCCCAGCGGCTGAAACCGGAAGACAAGAGTACTTTTGTTACTTCTTCCTGGCAGAAAGGAACGTATTGGGTGACTGGTTATAATCAGGAGAAACAAGTGTTTCATAAATTCCTGGTTGTTCAATAAGAAACCTTCAGTTATGGAGAAAACATGCGAAAAGGGTCATAGATATTTTAAGACGGGTGATTGTCCGACCTGCCCGATATGCGAAAAACTGCGTAAGCCAACAGAAGGATTTTTATCTGAACTGAGCGCTCCGGCTATTCGCGCTTTAGAGAACGAAAGAATTGATTCATTGGAGAAATTAGCAACCTATTCTGAAAAAGAAATCCTCAAACTGCATGGAATCGGGAAGAGCGCCATACCAAAGTTGAAAGAAGCATTGGAGCAGGAGGGGCTACAGTTCAGAATCACGAAATAAGAAATGCAAAAGTTCAAATTGCTTATTAAAGCTGGAATAGAAGATCGGGGTTTCCAACTCATTCAAATTTTCGATAAGAATTCAGAAATTCCATGGTGGTTTGAAGAAAGATGGATTGTTGAGAGATCCTTTGATAAGTTGGAACTAAATGTTCTTTTTGTGACGGATCATTCATGGGAGAGTGGAAGTAAAGTGGTCTCTGATGTCTATATCTGTACTGAGCTTCCAACCAACCGTTTTCACAAGATAGAAAACATTGCTTGCCTGAGTTTAACTAAAGGAAAGTTTGACCTGAAGTTGAATGCATTCTTTCAGCTTTTTGATGAATATCTGATTTCCCCGTCAGACTGAGGCGTTCTAAGTTAACCCTCCATTGTTACTTAACCACATCCTCCATCACCTCAAACTCCTTCGCCAATTTTTTAAGATCACCTTTCTTCGAAACAGCATACTTCTTTCCGGGCAATCGTGCTTTCAACAAAGCCGTTTTCCAGTTTTCGGAAACAGGAACTTCAGTCTGAACTCCCGCTTCCTGCAAATACTTAGTGTATAACGCAGCACTTGAATCAGAACAATTGAACTCGGCAAGCAGCATGTTTTCTGTATCAGTAAAAATAATCCGTTCTAATCTGTTTTTCGGTGTGAGTGATTCCGATGAAACACTATAAACCAGCCACGCTTTTTTAGGTTGTACATCAATCCATGATGGATAAAAAATACGTTCAGGATATACAAACAAGAGGTTCCCACCATCAATAATCATTGAGTCTTCTCCGTAAATATTCGCTAGTGGAATATTTGAATCTTCCTGTAGAAAACCATAAACATTTCCTTCTCCATAATGCTTTTCGAGATCTATCAGGCTATTTTCAATGATTCCGCTGCCTTCAATTGGCCAAAGGAAATTTCTGTCGTTCCAATAGCGCATTCTTGGTCTGCCTGGCTGCAGAATTTCGAAGATATCGGAATAGTAGTTTTCGCTCAAGCCCGAATTCCAGTTGAGAACAGGTCTTATTTGCATAGGATTCTCATTCATCTGATTGTTTTTTATCTGAGAAAGAAAATCACCGGCCATCAGCTGTTGAAACGAAGTAAAGGAAAGCGGCTCAACGTAAAATAACTCGTAGTCATTATCAATTGCTTTGAAATCAATGGTTCCAACCAATTCGTATTTCCCCTTCGAATCGTATTTCTTTGCGTAGCCAATAGAATCGATGATGTAGTGCTGTTTACCGTTTGAAACAGTATTATGCTCGTACAACAACAAGCGTGAAATATGTTGGAAATCGGTGTTGTAGAAATCGGGCATCGGATAAACGAATTGCAGAACGCCATCAAGCACCATCATACTATCTTCGCCTTGTGAAGTGGTTAATGCAATATCAGATTGATTTCCAACTTTGAATGGCTTGTTTTCCATCAATCCTTCATTCGCCAGACGAATAGAAGTATTCAGCGACATGGGGTTAAACGGCAAAGAATTACGGTTGAATAATCCAACCAGACTTTGCGGATTTGTCTCATCAAAAAGGAATATGTTTTCCGGGCTTTTATCTATTACCGTTATGCGCTGCTGAGCAAAAAGAATGTTGAATGCGAAGATGAGAGAAATTGTAAGGAATTGCTTCATGAAGTCAGATTAAGATGATATAAGTTGAAACGTTACGCATAACACAATCTGAACAGGTAATTTTTGCCTGAATAGAAATGGTGAGATTTGGACTTCCGAATAATCGCCGTAGTTTGTACAATTCTTCCACGGTTTCCCTGGGAATTCTGTCTCCATTGATTTCATAAATTTCACCGTTCACCTCGAGTGTAAAACTTCTTACAGAACATCTTCTGTCAATCGGAACAAATTCCCGGATACGATAGGAGATCCAGGCATTTGGAAGTAGTCGGGTTTCTTCACCATTATTCACATTTCCAACATATAGTTGGTACGGTGGAATGTTTCGCAATTTAAAGGCTTGTTGTTTTAAAGTGTCATTGGTAAGCGAATCTACTGCAAAAAGCGTAATCTGCTTTGCTTGGCATGTGGGTTCAACCGTAAACTCGTTCTTCGCTATTTTTACAATAGTAACGCTGTCTCTTGATTTGAGTATAACTTCAGATTCTTTCTCAGCATAGAGCGTAACCGGATTTTTTGAACCACGGAACAGTTCGTCGCGGGATTTTGAGCTGAGCCAGTATTGTGTTAGCCCGGTTGTAAAACAACAGAGAAATAAGATTAGAGTTAATGTTATTCGAATCATTGCCCGGGTGAATGCAAATTTTGGGAAAAGGTAACGTTTTTTATTCCCAGTGACTTCAATCCATCCGTTTACACTAATCGTATGCCGCTTTAGCTAGGGGCAGTGGAATAGCGAATACAAGCCGGTTTTAATCCTCTTCGTAATAAAACTCGTCTAATTCTCCATTTGCATCAAAATCTTTCAGGAGAATCATAATTTCCTGAAGCAGCTGGTATTTCTTTTCCTCCAGTCTATCTTCTTTCGAAAAGAACTCTTTCAATAATAATTGAGATTCTAATATGGCGGATTCCGGAACAGTAGATTCGAATTGTTCAATTACCGTCAATGATTCCAAACAATCCATGAAGTCACCTTCGATTGCGAAAACAATGAAATCAGACAAAAAAGGAGAGAAATCGAGTTTCGAATTCCAGAAAATGTTTAATAGTTTTCGTTGGAACTCACGATTATCGGTTGTTCTGAATCCTTCTATCAACGGAGTAATCGTTGAGGTATCTTTCAACCCAACCAAAAGTTCCTTCATATCTGATTCATTCTGAGGTGATAGTCCATTTTCCCATATTTCCAGCAAGACGTAAATAACAGATGAATTACCGTGAACATGAAGTGATTTTAGGGCTGAACTGATCTTCTTTTCATCACCACTGCGTAAATCGGTTGTTACTGTTGCTAGTTTTTGCTGCTGTTGTTTGGAAGAACTCACCTTGAATTTTTTAAATGAAGGTTACAAAGGTAGTGATTAGTTAACTGGCAGTAGTCAATAGTGGTGAGTTATTGGCGCTTTGAACGAAAAATTCCCTTTTTCGACTTTGACTTAACAATTGAATTATCTTTGAATTACGATGAACATGCAAAAAATCATATTCTTCATAGCGGCATTGCTTTTACTGGGTTCATGTGTCCTGAATGAGGCAAGACCAGATCGCAAGCAGGAAGTATTTCTGTTCACTGATGAACTTACCGATACAGATTCCCTGATCATTCAGGAATTTGAGAAAAAAACGAAATGCAATGTTCGGATCCGTTTTATCGAACCGGATGAATATTTTGAACTAGCAAAATCTGACAGATACAATACCGGAGCAGACGTTTTATGGTTTTCGAATGATTCGATTAGGGAAAAACTTCATGAACATGGATTACTTGCTCCCATTCAAAGTAAAAAGTGGAAAGATCTGGAAAGTGAATTCAGTACAAAACACAAAATGTGGTTCCCGGTCTGTCATGACCCTTTAGTTCTTACAAAGCCAAAAGACACCATAAATGAT
>CBFGMW010000202.1:0-5320 GCA_965649925.1 uncultured Fluviicola sp. | reverse complement strand
TATTAGCAACTATGGAGTTAACGGTTTGCCTAAAAAAGTTGCTATTATCATGGCCGGGAACATTCCTTTTGTCGGATTTCACGATGTACTCGCTGTCTTATTGACTGGAAACAGCGCCGTTTGTAAATTCAGCTCGAGTGATTCCAGGATTCCACCGTTATTATTGAGTAAATTGATTGAGTTTGCTCCGGAATTAAAGGAAAGACTGATTTTTTCATTCGGACCTTTGAAAGAGTATGATGCCGTAATTGCAACCGGTTCTAATAATACCATTGCAGGCTTAAGTACTTATTTCAAGCATGTTCCGGCCTTATTTCGAAAAAATAGAACTTCCATTGCCGTTTTAGACGGAACAGAAACAACAGAAGAACTCACCTTACTTGCCGATGATTGTTTCATGTATTTCGGAATGGGCTGCAGAAATGTCGGAAAGTTATTTCTTCCGGAGAATTTTGAGATTAACCGGATATTTGAAGCATTTCTATCCTATGGAGACATTATCAATCATCACAAGTATGCGAATAACTATGATTATCAGCGGACAATATTCCTGATGAATCAAATTGCTTTTCTCGACAACAATTCTTTCATGATGAAAGAAGATCAGGGATTGCATGCTCCGCTTTCCATGTTGTTCTATTCCAGGTACACCAATAGAAGTGAAGTGGATGCATTTATTGCAGATCATCAGAACGAAATTCAAATCGAAGTAGGTCATTTGGCTGTTCCGTTCGGAATGGCTCAATCGCCTGGAATCCTTGACTTTGCAGACGGTGTTGATACCTTTGGCTGGCTCATGAAATTGTAGTTATTAACAATTGGTTTTGAGTTATTAACAATTATTTGTAACCATTCACTTACTTTAGCGTAATATCTGACACAAAATCTGATTTTATGCGATTCGTTATTCTTGCTTTCAGTACTTTATCTTTTGTTGGATCAACTCAAGCTTCTGTTGAACACAAACAAATGTCTCAGGACGAGTATGTTAATATTTGGTCGAATGTTGCGGTAGAGCAAATGACCATTCACCGTATTCCTGCCAGTATAACGCTTGCGCAGGGCTTATTGGAGTCCGGAAATGGAAATTCTGTTTTAGCCGTTGAAGGGAACAATCACTTCGGTATTAAATGCAGTAATTGGTCCGGTGAAACTATCCATGTAGATGATGATATAAAAAATGAATGTTTCAGAAAGTATGGTTCTGCTACTGAATCGTATTTGGATCATTCGCTTTTCCTTAAAAAAACGCGGTACTCAAATTTATTCAGTTTAAAGGTCAATGATTATAAAGGCTGGGCGAAAGGTTTAAAAGAAGATGGTTATGCAACTCATCCTCAGTATGCTTCAAAGCTAATAGAGTTAATAGAGCGCTTGAAGCTATATGAATACGATGAGATCAATACAGCAATTGATGCTAATCAGACAATTGCAACAGTTATTAAGGAGGAACCGGTTAAAGAAACTGCATCATCTGCTTCTAAGAATCCAACTGCTTCCTCTACCACCAATACTTCCAGTACAAACTCAGGAACGGTAACGGCTTCGTCGAGCATTTCAGCGAATAAAACGATTGCGATAGATGAGTCGAGCTTAAATACCAGTGCTCATAAACTGCTGGAACACAAAAACGAGGTTTCATACATTATTGCACGAAAAGGAGACACTTATTACAAAATTGCCCGCGAATTTCAACTAGGGATGTGGCAATTGTATAAATACAATGATTACGGTGATAAAAAAGATATATTGAGTCCCGGAGACATCGTTTATATTGATCCGAAGAGATTACATGCCAAAGAGAAAAATGCGGTTTACATTGCTAAGTCAGATGTTAAACTCTATGAAATCTCTCAGCAGGAAGGTATTAAAGTTGGTGCCTTGATGAAGATGAATGGCATTCTCGATGAGAAAGCGACCATTTCAAAAGGGCAAAAAGTGCTTCTTCGCTAAACGAAGATTGTTGAACACTGATATACATAGATTGTTTGTCAGGTTAAAGTTGTTGTTTGTGAAAGCAGCGAAGTAGGCTTAGTAGTCACTTCGTTGCTTTTTTAGCTTTTCAAGCTTTTTGTTTTGGAATTAAATGTGAGATTACAATGTTAAAAATTGAATTTTTGTTCAATTTAGAGATATTTTAATACTTTTAGAGTGCATTTAATCGATTTAGGATTAAAAGAAAAAGTCAAACTACGTATCAAAACTAATACAACGATGAAACCCTCCAGCGAATTATTTAAGCTCATTAAATCACTCTCCAAATCAGAGAAAAGATTTTTCAAACTTTCATCGGCACTTCAATCGGGAGAAAAGAATTATCTCAAGATCTTTGATTTTATTGAAAAGCAAAGCCACTATGATGAAGAAGAATTAAAAACGGCTTTTTTGAATGAGACTTTTGTTAAACATCTTCCTTCTGAAAAAAACCATTTATACCGACTGATACTGAAGAGTCTGCGTGTATATTACAGTGAGCAAAGTGCTTCAAGTATTCTGAAACAGGAATTAAAGAACGTTGAAATACTTTATTCTAAAGCGCTTTATAAAGAATGTGAGAAATTTGTTCAGCGGGCAAAATCTTTAGCACAGGAAAATGAAGAGTTTTATTATTGGTACGAACTGATTTCCTGGGAGAAACGTTTGCTGGAAGCAGCCTACGAAGATGGAGAATTCAGCCAGGATTTAGATGTCATAGTTGCCGAAGAAGAAACGGTTATTGAGAAATTAAGGAACGTTGCTGAATACCAGGTTATTTACTCTAAAATCAATCTTATTTTCCGTTCGGGAGGTTTCACCAGGAATGAAGCCGAGCGCAAAGTGGTGGATGATATTTCTGATTACCATTTGATCAAAGGAAAAAATACAGCGCTTTCAACCAGGGCTTCTTCCATGTGTTATTACATCAAAGGATTGTGTGCTGCAACAGTTCGCAATTACGAGGATAGTTTTCAGTTCTTTAATCGAACAAAGACCATTTTAGATAATAATCCGTTGATCAAACAAGATTTGGCGCAGCGTTATGTGTTAACGCTTTCATTCCTGATTCGCTGTCACGTTGATAATAAACAATTTAAGGAAGCGCAGGACCTGATCCAGGAAATGCGTGCACTGGAAAAACAAAAAGGATTCAATTCAACAGATATTTCGCTGCGTATTCTAACTATTTCCTTCAATGCGGAGTTTTTTCTGTATCATGCCATGGGCGATTTTGCGAAATCGAAGCGTATTGCAGAAGAGATTGATTTTATGGGAGGTGATCTGATTGATAAAATCCCGAAAGAACAAGCTGTTTTATTCCTTTACAACAAAGCGTATTCTTACTTTGGAAATGGCGATTATAAAAAGGCTCTTCAGATTCTGAATGAAGTTTTGAATGACAACGAACAGCGTTTGCGACAAGATATTTACAGTTTTGCACGCATCTTCAACCTGATTATTCACTACGAATTGGAAAACTTCGATTTCCTGGAATACATTGTAAAGTCTACGAACCGTTACCTGAACAAGTACGAGAGGGATTACGAAATCGAGCAATGTGTGTTGAAACATATCCGTAAACTGGCTAAGATTATTTCTCCGGCCCAGCGTACGGAGATTTTCGAAAAGTTGAAAGAAGAAGTAGAAACGTTGATGAAAGATCCGCAGGAACGTGTAATTCTCGAATATTTCCATCTGCCTGCATGGATCGATTCACAATTGAAAAAAATCGATTTTCCGACAGCAGTTCAGCAATACGACAAACATCTGAATGACTAATTGTATTTTGCCGGCGAAATGAATTCGAATTGTTCGGAATTATTCGTCCATTACGCGATAAATTACTAATTCTCCATTCGTAATTAGCAATTCTTATTCGTAAATTCGCGCCTTATTAGAAAAGCAATAATGGCACAGAAATATACTACAAGACAAGAGGATTATTCGAAATGGTACAATGAATTGGTCGACAGAGCTGATTTGGCGGAACATTCTGATGTGAAAGGATGTATGGTAATTAAACCATACGGATACGCTATTTGGGAAAATATGCGTGATATTTTGGACAAAAAGTTCAAAGAAACAGGTCACTCAAATGCTTATTTCCCGTTGTTCATCCCGAAGTCTTATTTAAGTAAAGAAGCTGCGCACGTTGACGGTTTTGCGAAAGAATGTGCTGTTGTAACACATTATCGTTTGAAGCAGGATCCGAACGGTACGGGACTTATTGTAGATCCGGATGCAAAATTGGAAGAAGAACTTATTGTTCGACCAACATCTGAAACAATTATCTGGAACTCATACAAAAAGTGGATTCAGTCGTACCGCGATTTACCAATTTTGATCAACCAATGGGCAAACGTTGTCCGCTGGGAAATGAGAACCCGTTTATTCCTTAGAACTACCGAGTTTTTATGGCAGGAAGGTCACACAGCTCACGCTACAAAAGCCGAAGCAATTGAGGAGACAGAACGTATGCTGGATGTTTATACAGATTTTTCTGAAAACTACATGGCTGTTCCAGTGATTCGCGGACGTAAAACAGCAAGTGAGCGTTTTGCAGGAGCAGATGATACGTATTGTATTGAAGCCATGATGCAGGACGGAAAAGCACTTCAGGCCGGAACCTCGCACTTTTTGGGTCAGAATTTCGCGAAAGCATTCGAAGTGAAATTTGCTGACAAAGAAGGAAAACTGGATCACGTTTGGGCAACTTCATGGGGAGTTTCCACTCGTTTGATGGGAGCGTTGATTATGACGCATTCTGACGACGAAGGATTGGTTTTGCCTCCGGCACTTGCTCCGATCCACGTAGTTATTATTCCAATTCACAGAACGGACGAAGAATTGGAAATTATCAATGAAAAAGTTGCTCAGATCAGTTCAGAACTGAGAGCTCTTGGGATCAAGGTTAAATACGACAGCGACGATCAGAAGCGTCCGGGATGGAAATTTGCGGAATACGAAGCAAAAGGAGTTCCGGTTCGTTTGGCAATTGGTCCGCGCGATTTGGCGAATGGAGTTGTTGAACTTGCCCGAAGAGATACGAAAGAGAAAAATACAGTTGCATTGGAAGGTCTTACAGCGCATATCGAGCAATTGTTGAAAGAGATACAGGATAATTTGTTAGAGCGCGCTAAAACGTATCGTGCTGAGAAAACACAGCTTGTTGATTCATACGAAGATTTCAAAGTGAAATTGGAAAAAGACGGTGGGTTCTTTATGGCGCACTGGGACGGAACCGCTGAAACAGAAGAAAAGATTAAACAGGAAACGAAAGCAACAATCCGCTGTATTCCTTTGGAACGCGAAGAAGAAACCGGGGTTTGTATGGTAACCGGAA
>CBFGMW010000201.1:0-5326 GCA_965649925.1 uncultured Fluviicola sp. | reverse complement strand
AGTTAGTTGTATTTTCATTTCTGACCGGAAACAATGATATGCATTTGAAAAATATTTTAATGATTAAAGCTGTTTCCGGATGGATATTGGCGCCGGCTTATGACCTATTGAATGTAGCTATTGTTTTGCCAGAAGACAAAGAAGAACTTGTCCTTACTTTGGAAGGAAAAAAGAAAAAATTAGATTGCCGGAATTTCGAAAACTTTGGAATGGGAATGGGGCTAACCATTAAGCAGGTTGAGGGTGTATTCCAGCGAATGCATAAAAACACACCAATGGCCTTCGAATGGATCAATAAATCGTTTCTCTCCGCAGAATTGAAGAAAATGTACTGCGAACTTTTTGAAACCAGATTACAACGACTTTCTTAGAAAATGGGATTTACTGACAATTACACAAGGTATAAAACGCCATTCCTTTTCTGGCTTTCAAGCACTTTCCTTCGCGCGTAACCTCCATGTCATCCATCACTTTTTTATTGTTTACATCGATCAGGTGAATTTCATCATTGTAAATTTCCCAGTTCCCTGTAATATCTATTGGCTTAGATGCTTTTGTGTTGTCAACATAATGAAAAGTGTAATCGGCATTGAGCACGATTTTGGGGGCAGTTATTCCATCACCACCGAAGGTTCCGAAAATAATTTTAGTTGGTTCTGATTCGGCATTTATAAAAATAAATGACATTAGAGCCGAAGCCACGATAAACAGCAATGATTTCATAACGTTTGGTTTTTTTGGTGCTCACAAATTACTGATTTTTTTAATACAATTCAGTCTCCCCCTTTGGAGGGGGAGAGTTGGAATTCTCTTTCCAATCAAGACTACCTAAACTCCCCGAAATAGTACAGAAGTCCGAGTACCAGCAGCGGGAATTCCCAAAACAATTCCAGGATTAAATGGTTGTTTCTTTTGATCGGAACCAGGAAACCGATACAAGCAGTAAGCCAATAGAAGAAAAGCAGGAAGTGGAATTCATTGTAAAGAGCGTAAATGGTACATGCAATGCTGATAAGGATTACTGCAATTGTTCTTGCGAGCGGAACACCGAAAAGTTGTGGAATGGTTTTCATTTTCGCGTTGTCGTTTTGATGGTCACGGATGTCGAAAGGAATAATTTGCGCAAAAACGGTCAGTGAAACAATGGTTATTACCCGCCAATTAACGGGTGTGTTATTGAAATAGAACGGAAGACAGCATACCAGAGTCCAGCAGGCAGTAATCCAGAAGATTTTAGTTCCGGGAATCGACCTTAAACCATAAGGCAAATAGGGCAGCGGCATGGCGTAGAGCAGGATGATTAAACCAACAATACCAACAGGAAGCAGTGTCTGCAGATTGATCGGGAATTGAAGAAATGCGATGATTCCCCCGATAATTGCCAATCCAAAAAGGATATTCATTGGGACCTGGTGCCGGATCAGCCAGGCAATGCGGTCACTCAAATGCTGGAATTTTGAAAGCTGCGGCAATTTGATCATCCGGTGTAAATGATAACTGGCGAAGGTTCCACAGAACGAAAAAACACCTATCCAAATCAAATGCGGCAATTCGTAATGATGCGCAATACCCAGACACAGAGTGGCAAAACACAACGCTACCCAGCAATTCGAAAAAATGAAGGCCCGGAGAATTGCTTTCATGTGAATGGTTTTATAATTGGTCTAAAACGGCTTGAACTGGAATGTTCTCAATGCAGTTACATGGTTTATCAGCCGCACAGGTTTTACACTCCGGATTAAATACCAGCGTGGTTGATTGTTCGCCAAGCGGTTTCCAGCGCCCCGGATGAATAGGGGTTTTCGGAGAAAATAATCCGATTGCGCGTATTCCGGCGTATCCGGCAATGTGCAGCGGGCCTGTACTGCAGGCAACCAGCGCTTTCGATTCTTTGATTAAAAACATCAGTTGATCGATACTTAACAATCCGGTTGTATCAATAATGTTTTCATCTGCCGGAATCTTATCCCGAAAAAGTAATCCTTCTTTCTCAGTTCCGGTAAAACAAACTACGTAATTATTTACGATCAACTCTTTTGCTAACTGAATGTATTTTTCTATGGGCCATTCTCTAGCGCTTCCCTGAGATTTCGGGTGCAGGATTACAATACCGTTTTTCTTGTTTTGTGGAATAATTGCCGGTAAAACCTGTGGTTTGATCTTCAGATCTTTTGTTTTTGCGTTCAATTCTTCCAATGACGGAATTTCTGTCAGACCAAACGGACGTAATAACTCAAAATTCAACTGAGCTTCGTGTAAGGGCGATTTCTTTCGTGTGAAATTGGGCCTGATGTTGCAGTTTAACCAATGATAAACCCGGTGTGAAGTTCCAACCCGGAAAGGAACAGAAGCCTGTTTAAACAGCTTTGCAAGTTCTTTTCGCGGGAAAACGTGCACAACTGCATCGTAATTTTTCTGTGTAATAAAAGCGATTTGTTCTTGCAGGCTTAGCTTTTCGAGTTCATCGAGGATCAAAACTTCATCTACTTTCTGATGACAGCGAACAATTGGGGCAGTGTATGCTTTACAGAGAAAAGTGATGTGACAACCGGGAAATAGTTCTTTAAACCAGGAAATAATAGGCAAGGTGAGAAGCACATCTCCAATGCTGTCAGTTCTGCTGATAACAATGCGTTTTCCGTTCCAATCTTTATTTTCCTTCACGATTTAATCTCCTCAATTCTTTGTATTTCACCACATTCGACTGGGCGCTGATCTGTGCGATCCTGAATCCAGCACAGCCGTCCAAAAATCCTTTTTTAATAATGTACATAGCAAAAAAACGCCCGATAGCACTAATATAGGGTTTTAAGGGGCCAACTGTTTTTCCGGCGGCGTGAAATTTTTGAGCAGTGAGGTAAGAGTACTTATCGGCCCGGGCTCTGTGATCTTTGTATGAGTAATAGGAATAATGTTCCAGAACTCCTTTGAAAACCTGCTCCCCGGAAGCCGGGTGAATCAAAACTTCATGTACATATTCCCCCGACCAGTAACTTCCTTCTTTCGGGAAAATCCGCGGTTTGATATCCGGGAACCAACCCGAATGATGAATCCATTTTCCCAAATAATTGGTAAGACGGTTTACAGAATATGTTCCTGAAAATCCCTTTTCTTTTTCTGCGAGTATCTCTGAATATAATTCTTCGCTGAGTGCTTCGTCGGCATCTAAAGAAAGAATGTAATCGGATGTTGCAAGACTGTTCAAATAGTTTTTGGAAGCCGAGTATCCTGCCCATTCGCGCTGAACAAAACGAACACCGAATTCTTCGCAAATAGCTTGTGTTCTGTCGGAAGAAAAAGCATCCAGAACAATAATTTCATTGGCTAAACCTTGAACAGATTTTAAACAACGAGCAATGTTTCGTTCTTCGTTCAGTGTTATGATTACAACCGAAAGGCGCATGGCGTTTATTTTGTACGAATTCGCTGTCCGACCTGGATTTTGGAAGGATTTACACCCGGATTCAGTTGTTTCAGACGTGTAACGGTAGTTCCGTGCTTTGAAGCAATTTTACCATAGCTGTCGCCGCTTCTTACGGTATAGTATTTTTTTACTACTGCCGGTGGAGCAGGTTTGGGCTCAGGAGTTACAACTTTTACAATATCTGTACCGGGTTGAGGCTCTATATATTCCGGATTGGGAATTTCAGTTGTTATAGAAGTTTGAATCTTCAATACATCATCTACAGCAATTTCCGTCGATTTTAATTCATTCCAATCCATTAAGTTCTGAACGGAAACATCGTAATCTGCAGCAATTTTTCCTAAACTTTCGTTCGGTTGAACTTTGTGATAGGTGTATTTTATGGAAGTAACAATCTTCGTTTTCGGAATCTCCACCGGTGGTTTAGGTTCGGAAACAACTATTTGATCGTTTGTAGTTGGATTTGTTTCAACGGGTGGAGCCGTAGTTCCTCCGCCGTAATTTTTTCGTTCCAGGGCATACATTTGATCTTCCAGGCTTACAAGCAACCCAATCTTCTCAAGCGGACCGGTAATGCATTGCTGCGGGTTGGTATTCGGAATGTACGTTGTTTTGTAAACAGGGTTCATTGCCTGAATTTCTTCCAGGTCCCATGAAACAATAGAGGAAATGCTTTGCATGTGCATGCTTCGGTTTAAACACATAGTGTCTAACTGAACGTAATGCACTTTAGCAGCAGCGGGAACGATGTTATGTTCCGTTTGGTAAGTAAATAAATAAGAAGCGGCTATGAAGTTCGGAACGTAGTTTTGGGTTTCACGCGGTAAATATGGACGAATTTCCCAATAAGTTCTTTTTCCTCCGGAACGTTTTATCGCTTTGTTGACATTGCCCGGACCAGCATTGTATGCCGCAAGCGCCAGATTCCAATCACCGTAAATGTTGTATAATTTTTTCAATAGACGGCATGCTGCATCGGTTGATTTCACAGGATCCATTCTTTCGTCAACGTAACTGTCGTTGGCTAAGCCATAATGTTTTCCCGTTGCGTACATAAATTGCCACAAACCAACGGCACCGGCATGCGATTTGATTTTTGGCTGCAAAGCAGATTCAATTACCGACAAATATTTAAGCTCCTGTGGAATACCATATTCAGTCAGTTTCTCTTCATATAATTCAAAGTACAACTTGGAGCGGCCAAGAATAATCTTTGCAAAATTTCTTCGGGAAGATGCCCAGGTATGGATAGAACTCAGTGTTGTTGCGTTGCAATCGAACCCGAAAGAGGAGGTTTCATTCATGGCTGCCAAACGCTGGCAATAAATATCGTCTGAAAAAATCGGAGTGGTATTGCTCTCGTAACCCAAAGCCTGCCGGATAGAATCGGTACTCCCGTCTTTGGCAAATTCGGACAGGTACATGGAAATACTTTGTTCCATGACACGCATGAATACTTCATCGCTCATTGTGTCCTTTACACCTGTATTTTGTGCTTGAAGTTCGGAAGGTTTTAGCAAACCGAAACTAACGAGTAGGAGAGCAATGAGTAGTCGCGTCATAGGCTAAATTTTTCAGCTATCTGAAGGCATCAAATAGTGAGCAAATGAAAATAAGGTTTCTTCTCTGCAATCGTCGGTCATAATCTGAACCCCGAATGGAAGTCCGTTCGAATGTTTTCCGATTGGAAGAGAAATAGCAGGATTTCCGGCCAAGTTAGCATGAACCGTAAAAATATCCTGTAAATACATTTGAATTCCATCAGTAATTGATCCGCTTTCGAATGCAACTGATGGAGTAGTTGGAAGGATCAATGCATCGTATGAAGCAAAGATCTCCTTTGTTTTATTTTTGATCACACGACGAACTTTCATTCCTTTCGTGTAGTAAGCATCATAATAT
>CBFGMW010000200.1:0-5362 GCA_965649925.1 uncultured Fluviicola sp. | reverse complement strand
CAATATGGAGATTACGTAATTGATTGGAGGAAGTTGAAAATATTGCAGAGCAATTATTGCCGTCGGATCAGAGTTTGGTTATGAAGGTGCGCCTGATGGCTGGGCCTGGGGCGATATGGGAAATTACTATGGCGCTGCCGGAACTGGGTTACCCATTTATGACAATATGCTGCGTTATTATTTCGCTACTGGTAAAACGGCCGGTTCTTCCACCACATTTTTAAGAACATTTCCTGTTGTTCCGGGTTTAACTTACCATAATTATGTTTCAACCGGCGGAAGCGGAGATAACTCTTACATTTATGGTGCTCCGTATTCTTTAGACAGATTCGGAACCGGAACTTTACAGGCAGGTTCAAGCAAATTCATGGTGAAAGGAAGTTTGCCTGATCCGGAATTGACATTCGCGCAGGAATTTTCTAGGGTTCTGAAAGAGAAGGGTTTTTTGGTTTCTGATTCGTGTGTCGGAGTTCGTTCACTTGTTCCGATGGCAGCTTATAATCGTTATGCAGCCATGACGCTTTTGCATACACATATCGGAAAAACACTCAATTCTGTGGCCTGGTGGACAAACATGAAATCGGTGAACACCTTTGCAGAAGAAATTCTCTGCTGGGTTGGATACGGAGCTAACGGAAACGGTTCTATTGAGAATTCTCTTGACAAAGAGATGGATTACTGGAAAACCCGGATCAATATTTCCGGATTGTATCTGAAAGACGGAAGCGGGCTTTCGCGCAGTAATGCAATTTCAGCGCAGCATTTCTGTAATATGCTCAAATACATGACAACCAGTAAAGAATTCGATGCGTTTTACGGAACATTAGCTGTTGCTGGAGTTTCAGGAACATTGTCGGATGTTTGTCAGAATCAGGCAGGAGAGAAGCGTGTACATGCAAAATCAGGGACAATGAAACGGATTAAATCCTATGCAGGTTATGTTGAAACCAAATCAGGTAAAAAGCTTTGCTTTGCAATAATCGTGAACAATTACAATTGCTCAAACGAAACAACATTGGAGCGTATTGAAAAAGTGATGAACGCAATGGCTTTATACTAGTGAAAAAAGAAAGAGTTATAGGTTTTCCCCCGTTGGAGGCGATGTATTGAGCCTGCCGAAATGGGGATTAAGGGGGAGGATGTACTGATTCTGACTTTTCCTCTCTTCCTCTTTTAGCTTTCCTCTTAAAAAGCTTAACTTAGCACCTCGTTTTCTTAGTAAGAATCAACTCGAATGGAGAAAAAAATTGAAATGGTTGACCTGGTTTCCCAGTACCAATCTATTAAAGGCGAAATACAAACTGCGATCAATGAAGTACTCGAAAGTGCTCATTTCATTGGTGGCCCGGTGGTGAACCGCTTTCAAAACAGCCTGGAACAATACCTGGGCGTAAAGCACGTAATTCCATGTGCGAATGGAACTGACGCTCTTCAAATTGCTTTGATGGCTCTGGATTTACAGCCCGGAGATGAGGTGATCATTCCGTCGTTCACATATATTGCAACTACCGAGGTAATTGCGCTTTTGAAATTGACCCCGGTTTTTGTAGATGTTGATCCGGACACTTATTGTATTGATCCTGCAAAAGTGAAAGAAGCCATTACATCCAAAACCAAAGCAATTGTTCCGGTTCATTTATACGGACAGGTTTCAGATATGAATGCCTTGATGGATATAGCAAATGAGCATAATATCTTTGTGATTGAAGACAATGCCCAGGCTATTGGTGCCGATTATACAATGCGTAATGGTTCTGTGAAAAAAGCAGGAACAATTGGCCATATCGGCTGTACTTCCTTTTTTCCATCAAAGAATTTAGGCTGCTATGGTGACGGTGGAGCTATGTGCACGAACGACGGTGAATTGGCTGAACGTTTGAAAATGATCGCAAATCATGGTCAAAAGAAAAAATACCATCACGAAATTGTAGGCTGTAACTCACGTTTGGATGCTATGCAGGCTGCAGTTCTCAATGTGAAATTGCAGTATTTGGATAAGTACGCTGCAGCCCGGCAGGCAGTTGCTGCTCATTACGATAGCGTATTAGGTGCTCATCCTGCGATTACAATTCCGAAAAGAGCATCCGGATCTACGCACGTTTTTCACCAATATACTGTTCAGCTGAAAGGAATTGACAGAGATGGATTAAAGAATTACCTGGCAGAAAAGGAAATTCCATCGATGATCTACTATCCGCTTCCGGCACATTTACAACCAATTTTTGCAGCTTTTAAACTGGAGAATTTGAACCTGCCGGTTACAGAACAATTAACAAAAAACGTTATTTCATTTCCTATTCATACGGAAATGTCGCAGGAACATCTGGATAAGATTTGTTCTGAAATACTTAACTATTGTAATCAACATTCATGAAAAAAATTGCTGTTGTAGGAACAGGATACGTTGGTCTTGTAACCGGAACTTGTTTCGCCGAAACCGGAAACCAGGTTATTTGTGTTGATATCGACGTAAACAAAGTTGAACGCATGCGTAACGGTGAGATTCCGATTTATGAGCCGCATCTGGACGTGCTTTTTGAACGGAATATCAAGGCGAATCGCTTATCATTTACTACGAACCTCGAAGAAGGAATTGCAGATGCGGAAATTATTTTCCTTGCGCTTCCAACACCTCCGGGTGAAGATGGTTCTGCCGATTTGCGATACATCCTGGGTGTTGCCGATGATTTAGGCAAGATCATGAAAGATTATAAGGTAATTGTAGATAAAAGTACTGTTCCTGTTGGTACAGCTGAAAAAGTACATGCGGCAATTGCTAAAAACGCGAAAGTTGAATTCGACGTGGTTTCCAATCCGGAATTTTTGCGCGAAGGATTTGCCGTTGACGATTTCATGAAACCGGACCGTGTGGTGATCGGAACTTCTTCTGCAAGAGCTGAGAAGGTAATGGAGCAATTATACAAACCGTTTGTCCGACAAGGAAATCCAATTATTTTCATGGATGAGAAGTCTGCCGAATTAACAAAATACGCAGCCAATTCGTTCCTTGCAACGAAGATTACATTCATGAATGAGATCGCTAATTTCTGTGAGATTGTTGGAGCAGATGTGGATAAAGTACGCATCGGAATTGGTTCTGATGAGCGCATTGGAAAACGATTCCTTTTTCCGGGAATCGGGTACGGAGGTTCTTGTTTCCCGAAAGATGTTCATGCCCTGGTGAATTCAGGGTTGGAGAATAATTTCCAGTTCGAGATACTTAAATCGGTCATGTCGGTGAACGAAGATCAAAAAACGATCTTATTTCCGAAAATGAGTAATTTCTTCAGAGGAGATTTGAAAGGAAAGAAAATTGCCCTTTGGGGATTGGCTTTTAAACCGGACACAGATGATATTCGCGAAGCACCGGCCTTATATATGATTGATGCGCTTACAAACGCCGGGGCGGAAATTACTGCTTACGATCCGGAAGCAATGCCGAATATAAAAGGAGTAATCGGAGATAAAATTGCTTATGCAGCAACAGAATACGAAGCTTTGGATAACGCCGATGCTTTGTTGATCTGTACGGAATGGGGAGTTTTCAGAAACCCTGACTTCGATAAAATAGCAGAGTTATTAAAAGATAAAGTCATTTTTGATGGTCGAAATTTGTTCGACGTGGAAGAAATGAACGAAAAAGGATTTTACTACAGTTCAATTGGACGAAAAACTTACGATAAATAAACATGGAAGCTAGAAAACGCATATTAATTACGGGTGCAGCCGGATTTCTCGGTTCGCATTTGTGTGATCGTTTCATCAAAGACGGGTACCATGTAATTGCAATGGACAACCTGATAACTGGTCGTTTGAAGAACATTGAGCACCTGTTCCCGCTGGAGAATTTCGAGTTCTATAATCACGATGTCAGTAAGTTTATTCACGTTCCCGGAGAGCTGGACTACATTCTGCATTTCGCTTCGCCGGCAAGCCCGATAGATTATTTGAAAATCCCGATCCAGACTTTGAAAGTTGGTTCGTTGGGAATTCACAACTGTTTGGGATTGGCTCGTGTGAAAAAAGCTCGTGTATTGATTGCATCTACTTCTGAAGTTTATGGAGATCCGGCGGTGCATCCACAAACGGAAGATTACTGGGGAAATGTAAACCCGGTTGGTCCGCGTGGTGTGTATGACGAAGCAAAACGTTTCCAGGAAGCAATCACCATGGCGTATCACACTTTTCACGGTGTTGAAACCAGGATAGTTCGCATCTTCAATACTTACGGACCAAAAATGCGTTTGAACGACGGTAGAGTTTTACCTGCATTTATCGGTCAGGCTTTACGCGGTGAAGATTTGACTGTTTTTGGCGATGGTTCTCAAACGCGTTCTTTTTGTTATGTCGATGATTTGGTGGAAGGAATTGTTCGTTTATTACATTCTGACTACGCGCAACCGGTAAACATTGGTAATCCGGATGAAATAACTATCGGTCAATTTGCTGAAGAGATCATTAAACTAACAGGAACATCGCAAAAAGTAATCTACAAAGATTTGCCTGTGGATGATCCGAAACAACGTCAGCCGAATATTACAAAAGCAAGAGCTATTCTGAACTGGGAGCCGAAAGTGGGTAGAGCTGAAGGATTGAAAATCACTTACGACTATTTCAAAAGCCTAACCAAAGAAGAACTGTACCAATCAGATCATATTGATTTTGAGAAGTTCATTGTAAGATAACGAACAAAGGAAAAAAATAAACTATGGGTTATTTCGCACACGAAACTGCCGTTGTAGACGAAGGTTGTACAATAGGCGAAGGGTCTAAGATCTGGCACTTTTCTCACATTATGCCCAATTGTGTTTTAGGTGAGAAATGCAATATTGGTCAGAATGTAGTTGTTTCTCCCGAGGTTATTCTCGGAAACAATGTGAAGGTTCAGAACAACGTTTCTATTTATACGGGAGTGATCTGTGAAGACGATGTTTTTCTCGGTCCTTCTATGGTTTTTACGAATGTAATGAATCCGCGTTCGGCTGTAAACAGAAGAGATCAATACTCCAAAACAGTGGTTAGAAAAGGTGCTTCCATTGGAGCAAATGCTACTATTGTTTGTGGAAACGATATCGGCGAATACGCATTTATTGGTGCGGGTTCGGTTGTAACGAAAGAAGTTCCTGCGTACGCATTAGTTGTTGGGAATCCGGCACGACAAATTGGATGGATGAGTTCTTATGGTCACAGATTGAATTTCGATGCGAATGGCATTGCTGCTTGCCCTGAAAGCAACGAACAATATAAATTAACAGAAGGTTTGGTAACCCGTATAGCTTAATGGAAGAACGTTTAGACAAAATACTCTTCGACAGAGGCTTAGTGACATCTCGCACACGTGGCGAAGAACTCATCAAGAATG
>CBFGMW010000199.1:0-5385 GCA_965649925.1 uncultured Fluviicola sp. | reverse complement strand
AAAAAAGAATCTACACCCGTCACTCAGGAAAACCGCTTATCCCGCATTTCAAGGAAGGATTTATTGATTCTATCCAAAACAAACTTGCAACTCGAATAATATCAGTATCAAAAAACATTTCGGCTATACTTTCCGAACAAAACGTAAGCCAACAAAAGCAAACCATTGTGCACCACGGGTTTGAGCTTGAACGCTTTCAAAATATCAATCAGGAAGAATTAAACCGAATTCAATCCAGTTATAACCCGGAAAGAAAACATCCTGTAATCGGCGTTATTTCCAGATGGATGGAATTAAAAGGCATTGATTATGTGGTAGAAGCTTTTTCAAGAATTATTGAAGAATTCCCTAACGCACTACTTTGTATTTTTGGTGAGAGTAAGAATGATGAATACGCTGAAAAACTGCTTAAACGCCTTTCAGCAATTCCTGCCGAGAATTATAAGATCGTTTCTTTCGAAAACAATTGTTTTGATCTATATCAGCTTTTCGACATCTACGTTCACGTTCCTATAAACGAAACATGTGAAGCTTTCGGTCAAACGTATGTGGAAGCCCTGGCCGCGGGAATCCCATCTGTATTCACAAAAAGCGGTATTGCCAGAGAGTTCATTCAGCATGAAAACAATGCCCTGGTAGTACCATTCCAAAACAGTGAAGCAATCTATCAAAGCTGTATGAGACTCATGACTAATAACGATTTGAGAAAGCGCCTGGTAGAAAATGGAAGAAAATCTGTTGAATCGTTTAACTTTGACTCATACATTAACAATTTAGTTGATGTTTATTATCTCTAATAATGTCATTCCTCCTCAGCATTATTATTCCAACTTATAATCGGGCTCATTTAATTGAGAAGACGATCCGTTCTGTATTGAATCAAACAGATAAGGATTTTGAGATCATTATTATTGACGACGGTAGTACAGACAATACAGAAGAACTTGTTGCGAACTATCTTTCTGACAATCTCACCTATTTCAGGATCCAAAACTCAGAAAGAGGGGCGGCCAGGAATGTTGGAACAAAACACGCCAGAGGGAAATATGTCAACTGGTTCGATTCTGATGATGAAATGCTTCCGAACCATGTAGAAACCATTCGGAAAATGGTTGAACAACATCATTCTCCTGAGGTAATTACACTCACATACTCATTCAAAAATTCAGTTACAGGAGCCATCATTCCGAAAGTTTTTAAGAATAACTCAAAGCGTGATTTCCTGATTACCGGAAATTATCTTGCCTGCAATCCGGTTGTCGTTCGCCGGGATATTGCCCTTGACAACCCCTTTCTGGAAGACAGGGATTTAAGTGCCAGCGAAGATTATGAATTATGGCTGCGTCTTTTCGCACAATATCCGTTTTATCATTCAACTGAAATAACCTCCTATCTTGTGCTCCACGATGAACGAAGCGTGGTTACAATGACGAATCCGGAGAAGTTGGAAAAGCGTTTTCTGAGTTTTTTGAACTACACGTGGCATAACAAACAGCTACACCAAAAACTGGGAAGCAACATTAGTTATTTTATGATGCGTAATTACCTAATACTGGCCGTAGATCTTGCATATAACGGACATAAACGCAAAGCGTTTAAATATTTGGTAACCGCCACGAAAAACACCCCTGAAGCAATAACGCAGAAAGTTTTCTGGGCAACGCTAAAACATATCTGTCTCAAGTGAAAGCTCCAGTAATCCATATTGTTTCGTTAAACGGAGGAAATGTTTCGTCAGTAACAAATGCGTTGGAACAACTTGGTGTTCATTGGAAAATTGCTGATTCACCGGCTGAATTAATCAATGCCGAGAACCTCATTCTACCGGGAATCGGGCACTTCGGAAGCACTATGAATTATCTGAACGAAAAAGGATTTACTGAAGTTCTCCGGGCAAAAATACTTAAACAGAAAGCGCCAACTCTTGGAATCTGCCTTGGTATGCAACTACTGGCACAATTTGGCTCTGAAGGAAACGCCGCCGGATTGGGAATATTCGATTCCACCGTTTTGGAATTGAAAGCAACGGATACCGTACATTATAAAATTCCGCACAACGGGTGGAACACTTTAATCATTAAAAAAGAATGTCCCCTTCTTAACGGGATCAAGGAAACAGACGAATTCTTCTTTCTGCATAAATACATCTGGGAAAGTAAAACCGGGGCTGAAGTGTTCGCCGAAACCAGTTATGAGTCTTCTTTTCCATCCGTTATTGGATCCGGAAATTGTTGGGGAGTCCAGTTTCATCCTGAAAAAAGTCATGAAGCAGGACTTCAGTTACTCAAAAATTTTGTTCAGCACGTATGTTCCGACCACGCATAATTCCTGTTTTACTTTTAAAGAATAGCGGTGCTGTTAAAACAAAACAGTTCCGAAACCCTGTTTATCTGGGAGACATCATTAATACTGCGCGTATTTTCAGCGAATTCGGTGCTGATGAGTTAATTGTTCTCGATATTGAAGCTACTAAAGAAAATCGGAGCATTGCCACTGATTTTGTAACTGAATTGAGTACTGAAACCGGAATGCCGTTGGCCGTTGGCGGAGGAATAAGATCAGTAGAAAACATTGAAGAACTGTTAAAAGCGGGGGCAGAAAAAGTCATTCTGGGCACGGCAGCATTCGAAGATCCCAGTTTTGTAAAAAACGCTGTTGAACGATTCGGAAGTTCAACAATTTCGGTCTGTGTTGATGTGTCGGCGATTGGAGAAATCTACTATTTCAACGGCAGTATCAAATCAAAACTAACCTTTCGGGAAGCCATTACGCACTTTGTTGAGTTGGGAGTCGGAGAAATAATTGTTCAGTCTGTCACCAACGACGGAATGCGAACCGGTTATGATTTAGACATCCTGAAAATAGCCTCCGAGAACTCACCAGTTCCAATTGTTGCCATGGGCGGCTCTTCATCACTCCATGATTTTTCGGAAGCTTTTTTTGAATCGAATTGCTCTGCCTGCGCAGCATCCTCTCAATTCGTTTTTCACAAATCCGGAGTTCTCATTTCTTACCCTGAAAAATCACAAATACGCGAATTATTCAACAGATGACGGTATATTATCATTTGTTGTTGCATTTTAATCGTTAGCAACGTTAACTAAATTGTCGAACTGAAATTTCGACTATTTTTGTAGTCATGGCTACTCCAATTTACCAAATTTGTCAACGATGTGTGATGGACACTACCGATCCCGATATCGTTTTTGATGATGACGGTAATTGTAATCATTGCACCAATTATCTTGAAAATCTGGCTCCGCAATCTTATCAGGGGGCATCGAGCGACCAAAAACTAAAGGAAATAATCGCCGCAATCCAGAAAAGTGGCCAATCGAGAAAATACGACTGTATCATTGGAATCAGCGGCGGGGTTGATAGTTGTTATTCTGCCTATTTAGCAAAAGAACTCGGGTTGCGTGCGTTGCTTGTACATCTTGATAATGGCTGGAACAGCGAAGTTGCTGTTCGGAACATTCAAAAAATGTGTATCGGTCTTGGATTCGATTACGAAACGGTTGTGTTAGACTGGAATGAATTCAGACAAATTCAACTGGCCTTTTTAAAATCATCACTGGTTGACTTGGAAATGCCTACAGATCTTGCAATTCCTGCTGCATTGCATCAAACAGCGGCTAAATATGATGTGAAATACATTTTTTCCGGCGGCAACTACGTCAGCGAAGGAATTTTGCCTTTACAATGGGGATATCATGTTATGAAAGACATGAAACTGTACAATTATATTGTGAAAACATTCGGAGCGGTTAAACGGAAAAAAACACCTGTTTTCGGTATTGGTCATGAAACGTATTACAAGTTGGTCAAAGGAATTAAAACCGTTTATCTTTTAAACTACGTTCCGTACAACATCACACAGGCCAAGCAGTTGTTGGAAAAAGAATTTGGCTGCAACTACTCTATCGGTAAACACCACGAATCGCGCTACACACGTTTTTGGCAAACGTATATCATGCCGGTCAAATATAATTTCGATTACAGAAAAGCTACACTTTCCAACCAAATCTGTTCTAACCAGACGACACGTGAAACAGCTTTATCACAACTTCCCGAATCT
This sequence comes from uncultured Fluviicola sp., assembly GCA_965649925.1. Lineage (GTDB taxonomy): Bacteria > Bacteroidota > Bacteroidia > Flavobacteriales_D > Crocinitomicaceae > Fluviicola. Next base: position 1,307 of record CBFGMW010000199.1, on the reverse strand, counting down.
CCGTATGCCGGATTAGACATTGAAAAAGAGCGGGCATTTATCTGTAAGAAACTTGGAATTTCAATTGATCAGTTTGAATGCTTCATGTCAATGAAGCCACTTACATACAAGGATTTTCCGAATAGCGAGAAATGGATTAACTTTATCTTCCGGATCTATAAATTCATGTTCCCGAACAAACGCTTATAATGCCCAAACACATTCTTTTTGTTTCTTATGACGGAATGACCGACCCGCTCGGGCAAAGTCAGGTACTCCCCTATTTATGCGGGCTTTCAAAAAAAGGATATTCTTTCAGTTTGATCAGTTTTGAAAAGCCAGATCGGTTTGGGAAAGATGAAAACCTCATCCGGCAAATTTGCAGCCAGCACCAAATTGATTGGTTTCCGCAGAAATACACAAAACGTCCACCGGTAATATCCACATTATTTGATTTGTGGAAAATGCACCGGGCTTATAAAAAAATTCACCGTAGAAAAGCCGTCGATCTTATTCACTGCAGAAGTTATATTGCGGCTTTTGTAGGCTTAAAACAAGGCGGAAAACACAAGATTCCGTGGGTTTTTGATATGCGTGGTTTTTGGGCCGATGAACGTGTTGAAGGAAATATTTGGAATATTGAGAAACCGATCTATAAAAAAATCTACACCTTTTTTAAACGAAAAGAAATTCAATTTTTGAATAAAAGCACCGCTGTTGTAAGCCTTACACATGCAGGTAAAGACGAATTAATCCGATGGAACCTGCCCGAACTGTCGCAAGAAAAAATCACCGTTATTCCTTGTTGTGTAGATCTGGAGAAATTCAATCCCGAATTAATCAGCAATGAGCAAATTCAGCACAAGAAAAAAGAACTCGGATTACAAAACAACCGGATTCTGGGCTACGTTGGCTCAATTGGGACCTGGTACCTACTCGATGAAATGCTGGAAACTTTCCGTGAACTTTCTGTAAATGATGAAGACCTGAGATTTATGTTTGTTACACGGGAACCCAGGGAAGAAGTGATTACTGCAGCACAAAAACATTTGATCGATCCATCGAAAATTGTTGTGGTTTCTGCAGGTCATCATGAGGTTCCGCTCTATATTTCACTTTTCGATTGTTCTATTTTCTATATCAAACCAAGTTTTTCCAAAATTGCATCTTCGCCAACCAAGCAAGGAGAATTAATGGCTATGGGAATTCCAATGATCTGTAATTCGAAAGTAGGCGACAGTGCTTATATTGTAAATAAATATAATGCCGGATTTGTAATTGATCTGGAACTGGAAAATCAGCAAAAGATTAATTCCATCTACGACATA
>CBFGMW010000198.1:0-5390 GCA_965649925.1 uncultured Fluviicola sp. | reverse complement strand
CAACGCACGCTGGCACTACTGAATCCGGATGGCACACTTGATGATGCTTTTGGAACCGGTGGTTTTGTACTCCACGATTATCCGAACAGCGATTTAATGCTCCAGGAAGACAATAAAATTCTCCTGGGCGGAAATGTTGAGATCTGGGATTATAACTACGGAATTTCCATCACACGATTTACTGAAGACGGCGATCCCGATCCGTCTTTTAATTTTTCAGGAAGTTATGATTTGGATATTTCCGAAGAAAACGATTATCTGCAAACCTTCAGATTCATGGACGAAACACATATACTCGTAGGTGGGTCGTCGCGCATAAACAATGGAGATGCAGATTTCCTGCTTGCAAAACTCGATATCTCCGAAACATTATCATTGGAAGAAACAGCAGAATCTGAATTTTTGATCTATCCGAATCCTGTAAAAAACACATTGTTCTTTGACGGCATTTTACCGGAAAAAGTTTCTATTCTAAACACACAGGGGCAGGTTCTTAAGGAAATCATTTACAGCAATGAAAATGGGATCGATTTGAACGACCTGGCCGCAGGAAGTTATCTTGTTACATTTGAAAATAAGCTGGTGAGCTATTCAAAAGCATTCGTGAAATTTTAGGGGTGTCGATTCTTTTTCCTAATTTTAATTGTTGCTGGAAACAAATTCAGCGTTCACGTAAAAACGGAATCCGACATGATGTTTAAAATAAATTCACTTCTTATTGCCCTCTTTGTTCTTTCTGTTAACAGTCTGAATGCTCAGGTTGAAGCAGGTTTAGGCCTTGCAACTGTGAAATTCAAAGAAAACGATGTCTTAAATTTCTACGCTGAAAAAGAAGGCACAGAAGTTCTGAAGACCATTGAATTTACAACTGACCAAACATCAAAAAAAGTGACCATTAAAGGTTATCAACTGGTTGAAGAATGGCTAAAACCGGAAGAAGTTTCATTAGACAATTCGTATATCGCTTTCAGATGTATTTTTGTCAAAGAAGGATGGATAAAAGTGATGGTAAACGAAGAAGATAATTACTGGATTCAACGAACCGAATCTGTAGAATACAAAGACTGGCCTACTCTATTCGCTTCATCAGTTGGCGTTTCCCGATTGGCAGAATCTCCGCAAAAAGTCCGTGAGGCTGCTTCCGACAATGCTACAAATCTCAAATACGAGGGAACTGATTGCTTTGAAGTAAAATCGGTTAAAGGAGACTGGCTTGAAATTTCCGCTACAGGAAAATGCAATGGTACTTCAGGGGACAATAATTTAGAATCGGGTTGGATTCGCTGGAAAAAGGCAAACAGAATTCAGGTTCAGTACTATTTGCGTTAAGAAAGAAAATTATTATTTCTATTTAACAAAACAGTCACATTCAGTTTCGGCAGTTTCAACAAGCCGTGGTTTTAATTTTCCCCAGGTGGTAATAATCCCGTTTTCTATTTTCGTAAGTGTTAACAATAAATCTCCTGATTTCAGATCCTCATCCGTTCCGTATGGCGGCTCACTTAATGAAATTGAAATTTTCTCGTCGTTCCCGCTTACAATTCCCGTTAGAATAATATCCGTTTGTTGTCCATGAATGAAAAGAGTTGCCTGTTCCATTCCTTTTCCAAAACCAATTGTTAATCTCCAATCCATTACCATATAATAATCTGCATTGGCTTTTACAGGATCTTCTTCGTAGTGATACGTTCCATGCCAGCTGCTAAGATCTTCCGGTTTATCCGGCGTTTCTGCAAAATTTCCTGCAAGAAATGGAAGCATGAGTGAAAAGATGATATAGAACATGGTTTCGAATGGATGTTTCCTCAAAAATAGTCGTTTTTCTCAAATGCAACGGGATGAATCTGTGTCTGTGTTTTAAATACAGTGGGATGAATCCCACTGTATCCGCTGTTGCGGATACAGCTTCGTTTGTGTACTTTTGCACTTCGAAATTCGAACTATGAGTAACGCAGAAGCAATAGAAAAACGCAGAACCTTTGGAATTATCTCGCATCCCGATGCCGGTAAAACTACCTTGACAGAGAAATTACTTCTTTTCGGTGGAGCAATTCAATCTGCGGGTGCTGTGAAAAACAACAAGATCAAGAAAACCGCTACTTCCGATTTCATGGAAATTGAGAAACAACGTGGAATCTCCGTTGCTACTTCTGTAATGGCGTTCGAATATTCCGGAAAACAAATCAACATTCTCGATACTCCGGGTCACAAGGATTTCGCGGAAGACACTTTTCGTACTTTAACCGCTGTTGACAGCGTTATTCTGGTAATCGACTGTGCAAATGGTGTTGAGGAACAAACAAAGCGCCTGATGGAGGTTTGCCGCATGCGTAAAACCCCGGTAATCATCTTCATTAACAAGATGGACCGTGAGGGTAAAGATCCTTTTGAGCTTTTGGATGAACTGGAATCAACGTTAGATATTAAAGTACGTCCGTTGGCGTGGCCAATTGGAATGGGCGATCGCTTCAAAGGCGTTTACAACCTTTTCGATAAGAATATCAACTTATTCGCCGCAAATAAAACAAAAATCTCAAAAGAAATTGTTTCGCTGTCTGATATCAATTCACCTGAATTGGATGAATTGGTTGGTGAAAAACCAGCGAATGAATTACGCGAAGAACTGGAAATAATTGATGGTGTTTACGATGAATTTAACAGAGACTCTTATTTGTCGGGCGATGTAGCTCCGGTTTTCTTTGGTTCGGCGGTTAATAATTTTGGTGTAAAAGAATTATTGGATACGTTCGTTCGAATTTCTCCTTCTCCACGTGGAAGAGATGCCGACAACAAACGTATTGAACCCTCAGACAAAAAATTCTCCGGATTCGTTTTCAAAATCCATGCAAATCTAGATCCAAAACACCGCGATAGAATTGCCTTTTTACGCATTGTTTCAGGGAAATTTGAGCGTAATACATTTTACAATCACGTTCGCTTAGATAAGAAATTGAAGTTCGCGAATCCGACATCGTTTATGGCGCAGGATAAAAGCGTTATCGATGAAGCATTTCCCGGAGATGTAATTGGATTATACGATACAGGAAACTTCAAAATCGGAGATACGCTCAACGAAGGCGAAAACTTCATGTTCAAAGGAATTCCGAGTTTCTCACCGGAATTGTTCCAGGAATTAGAAAACTTAGACCCAATGAAATCAAAGCAATTGGAAAAAGGTGTTTCGCAATTAATGGATGAAGGTGTTGCACAACTATTCGTTCAACAACCCGGAAACAGAAAAATTATCGGAACTGTCGGGCAACTGCAGTTTGAGGTTATTGCTTATCGTTTGGAACATGAGTACCAGGCAAAATGTCGTTTTGTTCCGCGTAACTATTTCAAAGCTTGTTGGATCACAACCGACAACGAAGAGCAGTTAGCCGATTTCAAACGCGCCAAAGGAAATTACCTCGCAAAAGATAAAGATGGGAACCTGGTGTTCTTAGCAGAGACTTCTTTCTTACTTCAGATGGCAGAAAAAGATTATCCGGATTTGACATTCCATACTACAAGTGAGTTTAAGCTGGAAAGAGTTTAGTACATGTCAAACTGGTTCTTTTAGCCACTAATGCACGAATAAATATATAATTGCTTTAGAATAAGGAGAATGTTCACTAATGAATTCTTCGCTAGCGAAGAATTTGAAAACATCTTTACGTTATTCGTGTATTCGTGGCATTAAAAAAATCACAGTACTATTCGTTTGTATTCCAACATGTCTTTATTGAAATTAACCAGTAGACCAAGCGGGAACTGAGAAACTGCCAAATAATTAATCACCTGAGCAAAATGACTCTTATTGAATTCGTTAACAGCTTTCGCTTCCAAAATAATGCAATCGAATAAAACAAAATCCGCATAGAATTTATGTGGCAAAATAATGTCTTTATAATGCACAACAAATTCTTGCTCTCTCGAAAACGGTATTTCTCGTTTTCCTAATTCATATTCAAGCGCTTCTTTGTATACAATTTCCGAAAAGCCATAACCTAAATTGTTATGTACTTCCATGCAACAACCAATGATTTCGTAGGCTTCTCTTTTAAGTATTAAGTCTTTCATTCTCTTTAATTTAGTGAAAAAGATGATTTAATAATACCTATGCAAGAAAAAAAACTGCATAAGACGAACGCCACGAATACACGAATTAATCATAATATATGGCTCTGGAAATATTGACAGATAATGATTGTCTTAAATTATTCGCTCGCGAATAATTCATTTGTGTAAATTCCAATTTAACAATCAGACTTAATATACATTCGTGCATTAGTGGCCTTAAGCTGAACTAGATCTCAGGAAAATCACTCAAAACCTCTGTCGGATGCTTACAATCGACCAAAATGTGCTGCAAGCCGTTGGTCATCCAGAAGAACTGCGCTTTGGTTTCCTTTACGTAATTGCTTGTTTGCAGAAAGGTTTTTTCGTCGATTGGAACGCTTGACGCTTTACATTCCACAATCAGTTTCGGGTTTCCGAAATCATCAACAACCACTAAATCACAGCGACGTTTCTGCGTATTAATAACAACCAAACGCTCCGAGGAGATTTTTCCGATAGGCACTTGTTTCTGATGAATCAAAAAATGAATGGTATGCTGCCGAACCCATTCTTCCGGAGTAAGCACCAAATGTTTCTTACGTATCTCGCACCAAACATGGAACAGATCGTTCTTCTTAGAAATTTTCAGATTCGCCTGGGGCAAATTCAGTGGCGGATACATTTCTGTGCTCATTAGTCACGCAAAGTTTTACCGTCCGAATAACAGATCACGGATTTATTCATGAGATGAACCATAACACCATGACCGTTCAAATCGAAATCTGTGTTTGTAATATTGGTGATATCTGTCAGTTTCCCATTATGGAATACAGAAACACCACCCAGCTGATTTCGAATGGCAATAACGTCGTTTTTCAATTTCCATTCCGACACGGCATAACCGGCAACCTGCGTTTTTACTCCGTTTACCTGTGTGTAAAGCGAATTGGATTCGTTCCAGATCACCACATCGTCATACGCGTCCCAGTCAGTGAAATAAGATGCAAGAATTTCCGATTTACCATTCTGGTATTTTTTAAGATTCCCCTGATTGTCTTCGTAAACAACAAAACCACGACCAACTTTTACTTTTTTAGCGTGCATTTCCTCCACATCTAAAAAAGCACCGTTCTCAAAAATGGCAAATGTTCTCGACTGCGGATCATTGAAAGCAACCATATCTGTTCCTGTAAAAAACTGAAATGCCTGGTTTCCGTTCCAAACACCCAATTCATAGATTTCTCCACGCCAGAAAACTTTGTACACATTTCCGTTATCCCGGAAAACAATTACGTTTTCGCCTAGCAAATCCGGCATATACATATCTGAAGTTTGCTGCATGAGTTGAA
>CBFGMW010000197.1:0-5403 GCA_965649925.1 uncultured Fluviicola sp. | reverse complement strand
CTGAATTCTCGTTTCAATATATTCCTGGAAAACGCGGCTGGGGACAAGATCATTTCTTCCAGTTCAAGAACAATGATTTTAGCGTAGTACACTACAATAGAGCAGATCGAATCAGAGAGTTTTTACCCGGGCAGGCACATACTATGTACGCTATGGCATACGATAATGAATCATGGGATAATCAGTGGGGAATAGACGGGCCTGGAAATTATTTTGATTATGCCACGGTTTTTGGAGGTGCACATCCCGGAATATATGTAGGAGTATTAGATCCAATAACACTCCTACCTTGGTATACCTTTTATGGAACTGAAAATCCGGACCATGATTTCGGAAACGGAAATACTCAAGGTGGCTATAACTCTCACTCAAGACCCGAGGCTTATTTCGCATTTAACCAAGATAGCCCAACGGAACTTGCCGCTTTCGAGAACATGATAGAAAACGAGATTCCAGACGGTCATTTAGTAACCATTTATTCAGTTCCGGGAGCAGCTTACAGTAACTGGACGGCTATGCAACCAAGTCTCTACAACATGTTTACCGATCTTGGATCAACACTTGTAAATAGTTCCCAGCCGGAAAAACCGTTTGCCATGATTTTCCGAATGGGAGATCCTGCATCCTTAATTGAAAAACATTACCCGGATACTATTTCATCGGCATCATTCTCATCACATGTACTAGTCGAATTTCCTTTTCTTGAATCGGATTATATCGGAATTGAAAAAACACCATTGATAGGTCCTTCTTTTGAATGGCAAACACTATATTGGAAACGCGACTCACTGGATCTTACACCTGTTGACAGTGTGCGTTTACGCATTGAACGCTACGATATCAACCAGGCCCTTCAAAGCACTGTTGATCTTGCGTTTACACCAGATGATTCACTTCTGAACCTGAATTCGGTGGTTGACGCAAACACCTATCCATATATTCGTTTGAATATTTACAACCAGGATGGAGCGAATTTCACACCTGCTCAAATAGACCGATTACACGTATTGTACTCACCGGCTCCGGAAGCAGCAATAGATGGAACCGCCGGTTATTATATCAGCCCGCATCCTGATTCTCTAAACGAAGGTCAGCAAGTACATTTTGCAGTCGACATCGTGAATGTGAGTGATTACGATATGGATTCGCTTCTTATAAATTATCGTTTGGAAGACGTGAACCATCAAATGCATACCATTCCTTATGTACGCCAGAAAGCGCTTTTAAGCGGTGAGGTATTCAGAGATACAGTTACGTTTACAACCTTGGATTTTGGTGGCTACAACGGGTTCTGGATGGAAGTAAATCCATATATCAACGGAAGCATTTATGTTACTGATCAGTTGGAACAATACCATTTCAACAATCTCCTGAATATCCCGATCCAGGTCGATCCGGATGATGAACACCCGATTTTAGACGTTACTTTCAACGGACGACATATCTTGAACAACGACATAGTGGACCCGGAAAGTGAAATTGTGATCTCATTGAAAGACGACAATCCATATCTCGTAATGAACAGCGACATGGACACGACTCTTTTTGGAATATACATAACTGATCCTTCCGGAAACATTTCACGCATTCCGTTCATGGACAACCAGGGAAACATTGTCATGCAGTGGTATCTGGCCAACGCACAAACAAAAAAATTCAAAATTGTTTACCCGGCGGCATTCCAGCAAAACGGTACATATACCCTATTGGTTCAGGGAACCGATAAAAGCGGAAATATTTCAGGCGATTACGAATATCGTGTGAAATTTGAGATCATCCGGGAAAGCTCCATTACATATTTGATGAATTACCCGAATCCATTCTCTACAAGTACCCGCTTTGTGTTTACCCTCACCGGAAGTGAAGAACCGGAAGATGTGCTGATCCAGATCATGACAGTTTCAGGCCGTGTGATACGCGAAATAAACGAAGACCAGCTTGGGCAGGTTTACATCGGGCGAAACATTTCGGAATACGCCTGGGATGGAACAGATGAGTTTGGTGATCCTTTAGCGAATGGCGTATACCTGTATCGCGTAAAAGCCAAAATTAACGGTGAAGACATCAAGCACCGTGATTCCGGAGCCGACCAATACTTCAAAGAAGAATTCGGGAAAATGTATTTGATGAGATAGGCTTTATACCTCTTTGAATCAGATAATTGAATAGCTTGGAACAATAGAGTTAATCGTCGAAAATAAGCTCCTAAGCTCTTCTAGAAAAACCTGCACGAAAAAATCGCGGTGTCATCAACCAGTTTCAGGTTTCCGCGCCACTCATCCAGTTTGGAGAAGATGATGTTATTCATATCCTCCATGCTTAAACGATTGAAATTATGGACAATCTTAATCAATTGCTCCAATTCGAAATGTTCTTTTTTATCGTTTTCCAATTCTACTACACCGTCTGTGTAAAGAACCATGGTGGTGTTTGGTTCCAGAATTTCTGTTCCTATTTCCAAAAACGGTAATTCATCAAACATTCCAAGACCGACACAGCCTTTTTCCAGTAAAATACTGGTTTTTCCATCTGTAATAAACGGCTGATTGTGTCCGGCATTCACATAGGTTAATTCGCGTGTACTGGCATTGTAAGTTGCCATAAAGAAAGTAATGAACTTCTCTCCCATTGCACTTCTTGTAACGGTTTTATTCAGCTCAATAATGAGTGTACGCATATCGAACCACTGGAACTGTACAAATGCGCGGACAGTGGCCTGAAAATTAGCCATCAGCATGGCAGCACTCACTCCTTTTCCTGAAACGTCGGCAATACAAATCACATATCTGTCATCGTCTAAAGGAATGAAATCGTAATAATCGCCGCTTACAATATGTCGTGGAATGAAACGCGCCGAAATATCCATGCGTTTATTGGAAGGTAAAACCGCCGGAAAAAGCAATTTCTGCATTTCAGAAGCTACTTCCAGTTCTTTTTTCAGACGTTCCTGCTTGAGCTGTTCTTTAGCCAAACGCTTGTTCTCAATTGCCATTACAACAATACTTGTAAGCGTTTGCACGAAACTCATGCTCTTCAGTGTTTCCGAAAGCCGCTGGTGGCGTTTCTCGATTCCACCGATCAGCAAAAAAGCCAAAGGTTCGTTCTTTTGGAATACCGGAATAACTACATCAAAATCGCTCAACATAGAACTCTGACTCGATTCAATTACGGTAATCTCTTTAAAACGAAGTAATTCCTGAACAACAGAAAGGTCTTTGATACGACTTCGGGTACCAACTCTTAAAAGACAGGAGAAATCTTTTTCCTTGTTGAAGAGCATGAAACGATCGAAACCGAGTTGTTCACGCATAATGAATTCAAAAAGACGGGTAATCTGTTCAACGGAATGATTGGAGGTTATGGCACGAGAAATTTCCAGTAATGAATTCAAATGAAACTCATCTTCCTGAGTACCAGGCCTCACTCGTGTCAATAATTGCTCTCGCCGCATAGATCCTGAGAACCATAAACAGTTCTCCCTAATTATAAAATTAGGTTCAAATGAGCAATCGTTTTCAGTAAAAGCGAATACTTATAACTAATAGAATGTTAATAGTTGAGCAGCTCAATTAAAGCAACGCGCACTTTATCTGCATTCGGCAGTAATTCTGCTTCCAGTGCCGAATTCAGAGGAATTGCGGGAGTATCAACCGAGCCTACAATACTAATAGGAGCATCCAACGATTTAAAGTTATCACGTTGAATTCTACCAGCCAGGCCAAGTGTAAATGAAGCTTCAATAGATTCCTCAGTCACAAGCATTACTTTCCCATGACGTGAAGCTGCTTCATTGATAGCATCGTGATCCAACGGATTGATAGAACGTAAATCCAGAATCTCTACTTTATCTTTATATTCTTTGGCTGCTTCAAGTGACCAATAAACTCCGCGTCCGTATGTTATGATAACACAAGATTCTCCTTTTGAAACACTTTCTGCAGAGGCAGACTGAACCGTTCTTGCCTTTCCAATCGGAATCACGTAATCTTCATCAGGTTCAATTGACATTGCGCCTTCTGTTCCCGGTATTTTCGACCAGTAAAGTCCTTTATGTTCCAGAATTACAACCGGATTAGGATCGTAATATGCTGCCTTTAATAAGCCTTTCAAATCGGCACCCGTTGACGGATACACAACCTTAATTCCTCGGATATTCGCTAAAACCGATTCAACACTGGAAGAATGGTATGGTCCGCCCGATCCGTAGGCTCCGATAGGAACACGAATCACACAGCTCACCGGCCATTTACCGTTCGACAAATAATTGGAACGGGAAACCTCTGTAAACAATTGATTTAGTCCCGGCCAAATATAATCGGCAAACTGAACCTCAACGAACGGTTTTAATCCAACCGCCGACATACCAACAGTAGAACCAATGATAAATGCCTCCTGAATGGGCGTATTGAATACACGATCATCACCAAAAGTCTGCGCAAGTGTTGCCGCTTCACGGAAAACTCCTCCTAAACGACCGCCAACATCTTGTCCGTAAAGCAACGCTTCCGGATGTTTCGCCATCAGTTCACGAACAGCAAAAAGAGCGCTGTCAACCATTACGGTTTTTTTCTTCCCTTTCGGTTCACGTTCACCTTTTTCTTCAGTAATTGGAGTTGGAGCAAAAATATGATCTGTCACAGAAGACAAAAGCGGTTCCTCCGCATTCAATGCTCTGTCGTAATCAGTATCGACCAATTTACGAGCTTCAGCTTCAATATTTATTACGTCTGCCTGACCAGCTAGTTCGGCAACAATTTCTTTTAATTTTGGGTATGGATCGCGGGTGGCGGCTTCTTCCAGATCATCGCGATACCATTCTTTTCGAACTCCGGAAGTGTGGTGTCCTAAAAGCGGAACTTTCGCATGAATGATAAACGGACGACGTTCTCTTCGAACAATCTCAAAAACCTCCTGAACTGTCTGGAAAGACAAATCAAAATCACTTCCATCAATGGTACGAACATCGATTCCATTGAACCCACGCGCGTAATGTGTCATATCCTGAGCACGTGTTTCTTCAGCATTTGCCGAGATATCCCAACCATTGTCCTGAACCAGGAAAACAATCGGAAACTGTTTTAATGCAGCCATTTGAAGAGCTTCAGAAACTTCCCCTTCCGTGCATGAAGCATCACCCAATGAACAAACAACAACCGGATTTTCACCTTTGAAATCTTCGGCAATTCCGGTTTTTTCCTTATACTGAATTCCCATTGCAATTCCGGTAGTTGGAATCGCCTGCATTCCTGTTGCTGAGGATTGATGTGGAATTTTCGGAAAACCTTCTCTGTTTAATGAAGGGTGCGAATAATAAGTTCTTCCTCCGGAATACGGATCGTCTTTCTTTTAAAAAACCTGAAGCATCAATTCATAGGGAGACATTCCGATTCCTAACAAAATGCT
>CBFGMW010000196.1:0-5407 GCA_965649925.1 uncultured Fluviicola sp. | reverse complement strand
TTCCAGGTGTTTCTTTACAGCCGTCGATTTTATCAGAGATTTTATCGCCATCTAAATCTTCAGGCTCCATGTACAGGATTGGTAATCTTAATCCTGCATAGAATTCAGTTCCTCTCACTTTTCCTGCAGCGAAAAGAGAATTGAAATCTACAACTCCAACTGTTAACGGGCCTAAGCGTGTTGCAAGACCAGCTTTAAATCCGGAATAAGAGTTGATGGACATTGGTACGTGAACACCAAACCATGCATGATCAAAACTTGGTGTTAATGCAAATTGAGAAGGAATGGTAACCTTAGAGGCATTGCGTTTTCCAAGAATGTTGATCATTCCGGTTCCGTTTACGTAAAACCATTTCCAAATGTGGTAATCGGCCTGTAAACTTAAAGAAGTAGGAGTGTTCATGTAGTATGTTTCTCCTCTGTCTTCCGTTACAGTCCAACCTGTTCCGGGAGTAGTTGTCAAACTATCAATTACATGGTTGAAATTCTCCAGTGAATTAGCATCTTTAAAAATACGCAGGTCAATAACCGATGACTCTACATTGAAGTCACGACTTGAATTCCCTTTCGTAAATTTCATTCCACCGATATCCAGGATTGAGGCACCGAAACGTAATTTATACTTTTCTTTCGAACGCATCCAAAGATTCGTTTCGTTATCCATATCATACTTATATTCTTTCCAGTCTGGACGCCATTCGTATACAAAGCCGAGATCCAGACCAAGACCCAGTTTTGTGCCAGGCGTATATTTTCCGCCATTGGTACTCATTTCATCAATGTTGTTCGAATATCCATATTCGAAATTCCCCTGAATGTAAATGGCAGTGTCTTCATTGGATAACCGGTACTTCATGTTGTCGGTATAAACATATCCTGAAGCTACTCCCTGAAGTAATTTAAGACGGCCACCAACTTTGAAGAAATGTTCACCTTCATCTTTTAGTACCTGGCCATAGTTAATACCAAATTCGTTCCAGGCCATGAAGTTGGCATTTACGATCTTATCATCAATGTCAATATTCCAAAGTTGTGAAAAGTCCAACCCGTTCTCAGCTAATTTCGCCAGTTTCAAATCGAGATCTGTGATATTACCAACCATTCTTGATTTTGCTGAGAAACCAACCGCAATTCTCGGATTTATGTGAAAGGCGAAATTCAATAAATCAATTTGATAATTGATGTATGCCCCGCGAGCTTTTGCGTTTGAATTATATCCGAAATAATCAAATACTGTTCTTTCGTAAAATGTTGAATCGGGTTTCATCCACATGGTATCAGTTGTGAACGATTTTTTCCACCAGGATGTCATTTGAGAAGCATCGAAATACTTAGCGTTTTGCCAAACACCAACATTGAAACTTGCAATGTTCAGGTCGAATTTGAATCGTCCGTCAACGAAACTTGCCGGTTGATTGTCGAGTGCCATTACACCAGCATAATTGCTGGAATGGACTCCGAGATAATTCTGTGCACTAACCGTTTGGCTCACGGCAACAAACAATAATGGACAGAACCACCTAAGTAATTTTCTTTTCATAAGCGTAGTTTTTATTAGTATAACGGGTAGCGGAACAAGTAACCATTTGATCCTGAAATCAGAAGCAGTTTGCCGTCTGCTGTATTCTGAAATACAATTTTTTCTGATCCTTCAAAAACCTGTTTATATGCTTCGTTGCCGTTTACTGTGTAAATATAACTGTTATTTGAAATTCCGTCTAATAATCCAACAAAGGTTTTACCAGTTTTACTTCTTATAAGGTAAGCATCCTGTATGGTTCTAAGCTGGCAGTCGAATTGAGTGATTAATGTTCCCATTCCATCAACAACATAAATATGCTGTTTTTGGGTAAGGAAGAAAAGTTCCTGGTTTTGAGTTGATTTGTAGCGGATCATTTTAGATGCGTTGCCTACAAGTAATGTCGACTTACCATTTTCGGAATAGCGTACAAATTGATTCTGCTGAATACCAACCGGCAGAATGTTGTTATTGTAATGGGCCAAATACCAATCGCCTTCGCCCAGATTGAATGAACGAATGCGGCTTTTCTTTTTCAGATTGAATGTATGCCAGGTGTTGTTTGCAATTACATGTGCCAATATTCCGCGTTTATCTGATGATACCTGAACCACTGCATTGCTGTTGGTTCCAACACTCGAAGAGTAGAGTTTTTTACCACCTGTGTTTACAACATACACCGTACCATCGGCCACAACGGCAATTGTTGCCTGTCCGCTTAAAATGAATGGAACCGCAGCCGATTGAGTATTTGTAAATGCAACCGGGAACCCGCTCAGTTCTGTACCTCCCGACGAAAATGCGTGCAGACCCGTTGAAGTGGTAAAACAGACGTTCTGGGTTCCGGGAAGAATGGCAGGAACACTGCGAAGCTCATCGGTAAATGTTCTTGTCCATACCAATCGGTCGTTCAGAATAAGATGAAGGCTATTTGCATCTGTAGTCACGTAAATCATTGAAGTGCCTTCAACCGGAACAATGCTCGTAATACCACCATCCAGGCGTATTGGCTCTAAAGCGTTTATTTCATCGGAAGAAACAGATTTATCTGATTTAATTCGGGATTCAACAACCGTATGTACTGAATTCGTCAGGAAACTCTTGGTGATTTGTTCTTTCTCATCAATATAGCGGTAGCTAACATTTTTAGGAGTGTTGGCAAATAACTCTGTTCTGAAATTTTCAGATTGCGCCAAAGTATTTCCAGTTTCGTAGTTTCCGATAATGGAGTTGAGAAATGCTTTATCGTCAGAGATTAATGCGTATCCATTGAATAACTCAATGTGAATGTCTTCTGAAAACAATTCGAAAGGAATAGGACAGTTAAGTATTCCTTTGGTTTCTGAACCGGTTTCGTTTTCAATCTTACCTTCGAGCACGGTAAACGGATCTCTTCCTAATTGGTAATCAAGAATAATGCATTTGCTCTTTTGATTGGAAAGCACCACCATTCCATGATTCATACATTCGATAAGCGGATTGTTTCCTACGAGCGTTGCCAGGTAATCTTTCTGGTAAAAAGAGTAGCTGTCGAATTTAACCGGAATGAGATCCTGGAAATATTCCTGATCGTTTACCAAAGGCAATGCCTGGTTCGAGCTTTGAGAAATATATTTTATCTGATTCGTTGAAAGAGAGTAGGCATTCTCCAGCAAATAGGTTTGATTCCCCTGTTTTGCCTGGCGATTTCGTTTGACTATACTAAAAGAAGCTTTTCGATCCACAAAATTCCAGTCAACAATTGGTTCTTCAGTTTCTTCAAAATCGTTTAGTGAAAGAACAACAAAATTTCCACTGAATCTTCCTTTCCAGCCATTGGAAACGTGTATTTCCTTCCCGTTTTTTGCGGTTACTCCGTATCCCATTTTGGTAAAATACTTTTGCAGTATTACGATACTCCAGGGTTTGCTTCGTTCAAGAATCAATAATTTTCTGGAAGAGGAAAAATAGAAATGCTGAATTCGCTCAGGATTGGCAAGTGTTTGAATGTAAAAAGGTTCTGTTTGCACAAATCCGCATTCCGGATTCGAGTAAAGCAATTCTTTCGGTTTGTGAACAACCAGTATAGATGTGTCGGCAGTTGTAAAAACGCGCTCCGGAGTAGGGTAATAGCCATTGCTCCCCATGGTAATCACAACATAAATGATCCACGCCAGGGCAGAGATTCCTAAAACTGACAGAACGGTTCTATTCCACATAAAATTCTTACTTTCTCAAAAGTACATCTTACGTTTATGCGTTGAAATGCATGAATGAATACTATTGAACAAAAAAGTGTTTAAAGAATCTGTATATTAAAACAAACTCAATTGATCTTCAGGTAATAAGCGGAAACCGGTTCTGTGGTATTCACATGCACCATGTAATCGAATTGCATCTCTGTGTTTGATGGTTGGATAACCTTTGTTCACATTCCATCCGTAATGCGGAAATTTGAGATGTAAATTTTCCATGTATTCATCACGATAGGTCTTAGCCAGAATAGAAGCGGCTGCAATCGACAAATATTTCCCGTCGCCTTTAATGAGTGCGATCGAAGGAATTCTAAGGTCGAGCAAGGTTTTGTTTCCGTCGACCAAAATTAATTCAGGAGCTGTTGACAATGAGTGAGCAGCACGCGCCATGCCTGTAAGACTAGCTTTGAGAATGTTTAATTTGGCAATTTCGTCTTCGTGCAGGAATTGGACATTATAAGCCAAAGCTTCCTTTTCTATGATAGGCCGAAGTTCATTTCGTTGTTTTTCATTAAGCAGTTTTGAATCTGTTAATAACTTGTTTTTGAAATCTCTTGGAAGAATTACTGCAGCGCAAACAACAGGGCCAGCAAGGCATCCCCGCCCCGCTTCATCACAGCCTGCCTCGGTTTTCGATTCATCAAAAAAGCTCAATAATCCCATTCAAAACATTTTTGGTAAAATAATTGTATATTGCACTACGAAACAACTTATTATATACTATTTACGTTATAATGCAAAAATAAGAAACCATGAAAAAATTACTTCTCTTTACCCTAGTTTGTTTTGCCTCTGTTTTAAGTTTTGGTCAAAAAGTGGCTAACGCTTCTGCGGAATCTTTGAAGAACGGCAAATCTTCTGGAAACTACACTTTCGTTATGCCTGCAGATGTTACTGCTGCGGAAGTTGATGGAGTGAAGAACTACTACAAACAGTATTTCACTGTAACAATGGACGAGAAAAAACACGAGTTGACAGTTAACTTGATTAAGAACGACGAAACGAGCGCTCGAGTTATCAATCGTTTGATGGTTTCATTGGAAGTAAGTGATTTTTCTGTAGGAGGTACCGAAATGACTTTCGATGAAATGTTTGAAAAATATATGAAATAGACTTTTTAAATTCTAATATACGAATCCCGGTCACTTAGTCGAAGTGCCGGGATTTTTTTTGCTAAAAACCTTGTTGTACTTTTGTGGAACTAATTTTCGAAAAATGATTAAAAAAGGATTACTACTTGTTGGTTTGGTTGCCCTGGCAGCTTGCGGAAGTATGAAGAATGCAGATTCTGTGCAAGGTAAAGCATACGGAAAAGTAAAGGTTGATGAAACTAAAGCCGTTACAACGGAAGAAATGATTAAGTCGTTCGATGCCTCAAAAGGAGATCAGGAATTTACTGTTCATGGTAAATTGACGCAGGTTTGTCAATCGGCCGGGTGTTGGATTAAAGTTGAAAACACTGCCGGAACTCCATTGATGATCCGTTTCAAGGATCATTTTACGATTCCAACTTCAACAGCTGCAGGAACAATGGCTTATTTTCACGGAGTAGCGTATATGGATACAACAAGTGTTGAAATGATGAGGAATTATGCTTTGGACGCAAAGAAATATCAGGAAGAGATCGACAAAATTCCCGAGCCGAAAGTCACAA
>CBFGMW010000195.1:0-5424 GCA_965649925.1 uncultured Fluviicola sp. | reverse complement strand
CGATGTTTACTTCATAAACAACAAAGGAGAAAGTGTTCTTTTAAGTCAGTTTGCAACTATTGGAAAATCGACAGGCCCTAGTAAACTGGAACGAACCAATCGTGTTCCTTCCGTAATGGTTACTTGTCAGGTTTTGGGAACCTCCTCAGGCCAGGTAACTTCGGCCCTTACGGCAAAATTGGAGAAAGAACCGATTCCGTCGAATACAGCCTATGCATTCGACGGTGATGCGAAAAATATGGGTGAAGCATTTGCCAATCTTGGATTTGCGATCCTGGCTTCTATCTTATTCGTTTACCTCATCATGGTAGCGTTGTACGATTCATTCGCGTATCCATTGGTAGTATTGTTCTCCATTCCACTGGCAGTAGTAGGCGCCTTGATGGCATTAGCACTATCGATGGAACCGTTGTCGATATTCTCCATGCTCGGAATGATTATGTTAATCGGTTTGGTCGCGAAGAACGCTATCCTGATTGTCGACTTTACGAACCAGTTGAAGGCAGAGGGTTATAATACCGTTGAAGCATTACTGATCTCAGGTCAGGCACGTTTACGTCCGATCTTAATGACAACGTTAGCGATGATCTTCGGAATGATGCCGATTGCTTTAGCAACCGGTCCAGGTGCAGAATGGAAAGCAGGGTTAGCATGGGTTCTTATCGGCGGATTAACATCCTCTATGTTACTAACACTGATTGTTGTTCCTTCTGTTTACCTGATCTTCGATATTTTCAAAAGACAGATTAGCAACAAAAACGCGAAAGCACTCTTAAAAGAGATTGATATTGATAAACTGGCAGAGATTAGTCATCATGCTCACTAACCAATAACAGGGCCTCTGTTTTTGGGAAGCGCCACTCAGCCTGCAGCAATCAGGTTTGGGTGGCGCTTTTTGTTTAATAAGGGCTGAAAAAACACTTTATTTAAACCATTGATTGTCATTAAATTAAAAATTAATTTCAATTTTTTTCCATTCGGGAAAATCCGAAAATAAAAAGCTGTCGTAACTGGGTTGTAACTAAAAACAAACATTATGAAAAAGACATTTTTAACATTCGGATTACTTATCGCGGCAGTATCATTCTCATTTGCACAAGATAAAACAGTTATGGTAGGTGGAGAATCTATGTACCCGGCAAAAAACATTATCGAAAATGCAGTTAATTCAAAAGACCATACAACGTTGGTTGCAGCAGTTCAAGCTGCAGGTTTGGTAGAAACTTTGCAAGGCAAGGGTCCTTTTACGGTTTTTGCTCCTGTAAACGATGCATTCGAAAATCTTCCTGCGGGAACAGTAGAAACGTTATTAAAACCAGAGAACAAAGCTACTTTGACAAAAGTATTAACCTACCATGTTGTAGCCGGTAAAATGGATTTCAATACCATAGCAGCAGCAATCAAAAAAGGTGGTGGTAAAGCTGAAATGGCTACCGTTTCAGGAGGAAAATTGTGGGCTAAGATGAATGGTGAACACAACATTACAATTACAGATGAAGCAGGAAACACAGCGAATATCACAACTTACGATGTTTATCAATCAAACGGTGTTATTCACGTGATTGACAAGGTGGTTATGCCAAAGATGTAATAACGGAACTTCGAGCCGACGAAAAATTCTCATATATTACCAAGTTTACACAAAATCGTAAGCAATTACGAACAAGGCTCGAACCTTATTAAAAAACCCGATTCTTCAATTGAATCGGGTTTTTATTTAAATAATTTTCGACACAAAAGTTTTTACATGTATATTGATTTTCCAATCTTTATACCAACTGCATCTTCATCAATCTGACGTAATTTAGCGAAATTACTTTTTGTCAGTTACGAGACTCTATCTCTGAATTGAAAAACAATATATTTCTGCCATTCATTAAACTTTTTTCCTTTCTTCGCATTAATTAATGCACACTTATCCTGCATTTATTCAATGACCGACAATTTTGAACAGATCTACAACCAGCATGTAAAACGGGTATATAACCTGGCTTTGCAGTACGTTCAAAACACCGAAGATGCCCAGGAAATTGCGCAAGATGTCTTTATCACGGTCCATCAGCAACACGAGAATTTCAGATCTGAGGCCAATCTCAGCACGTGGATACATCGCATTGCTGTTAACAAAAGTCTCGATTTCATCAAGGCGAAAAAACGCAAAAAACGCTTCGGATTATTTTCCGTGTTTACTCCGACTAACGAACCTGTTCATTTTGATCACCCGGGAGTTCTTCTGGAATATCAGGAAGAAACAAAATTGCTTTTCGAGCACATTAATAATCTGCCTGAAAATCAAAAAACGGTTCTAATGCTGCAAAAAATCGAAGGCAAGACAATGCTCGAAACTTCTGAAATAATGGGAATTAGCCACAAAGCAGTAGAGTCTCTTCTTCAGCGCGCAAAAACTAATCTTCTAAAAAAAATAAACCAGGCGAAGGATGATAGATAAAACGTCGTCTAACCAAACGAACAAGATTATGAAAGATCAATTGAATATATTGGAAAAGATTGAAACGGTAGATGCCCCGGTGTTTTTGTTCACGCGTATTCAGGCAAAAATAGAAGAGCAACTTGCAGGCCGTGTTTCAAAAAAACAGGCAATCGCTTATCTAGCCGGGATCTGCCTGATCATAGCTTTAAATGTTCTTGCCTTAAGTTCGGGCAAAACGAGCCAAGAAAACGCAGACCTGGTTAGCGAAATGAACCTCTCACCAAGTAATCAGCTGTACTAATGAAAAAGTCCATTCTCAGAAACAGTTTCATAGCAGTTCTCTTACTGGGCAATATTATTTTGCTTACAAACTACTTTATGCGACCGCCACACCTGAAACACGAAGGCCCGCGTAACGAGATTATTGCTATTCTCCACTTTGATAATAAGCAAGTTGAGAAATATGATGTCCTGATCAAGCAACATCAAAGAGATATTCGAAATGCAGAGAAAGAGCTCATTACAGCAAAAAACAAGCTTTATGCGGATTTGGATCAATCGATAGACACCATTTTACTCAACGATGTTTCAGAAAAACAGGCTGTAATCGAAAAAACGCATTATAAACATTTTCAAGACATAAAAAAACTTTGTAAACCGGAGCAGCAGGTTTATTTCAAAGAGTTGAACAGGAAAATCGCATTATTATTCAGCCATAGAATGAAACCGAGAAAATGAAATTAAGTATATTGTCTTGTTTCCTCTTTTATTCCATTTCGTACGGACAGGTTGAACTTACATTTCAACCAACCTGGAACAAACAAAGCTTTAAACTGGGCGACACACTGCAAATAATCAATTCGGAAAGCATTCGTTTTGATACTTACCGCCTTTATATAAGTGACCTGGTGTTTTACTCCGATTCAACAATTGTGTATGCCGACCCCGCGAAAGCACATTTACTCGACCTGGAACATGATTCCACATTACATATCCCATTTCCGTATCTGCCCGCAAATTCATATAATATAATCTCATTCCGTTTCGGAATAGACAGTATAACCAATGTTTCAGGAGCCATGTCAGGGGATTTAGATCCAATGTACGGTATGTACTGGTCGTGGCAAAGCGGATACATAAACTGCAAATTGGAAGGGCAGATTATCGGCACAAAAACAAGCAATTTTCAATATCACCTGGGCGGATATCTCCCTCCGTTTGATGCTTCATCCAAAATTCGAATTCCTTCCGATTCTACCGGAACTGTCAGCCTGGAGCTGAGTACAGTTTTCAGTCAGGTTCTTACCGAACAAAACGGATTAAATATTATGTCACCCTGCTCGCAAGCAGTCGGATTATCTAATATACTGGCTCATTCATTCTATTTTTCAAAATGAAACGTCTGGAATTTGTTTGTCTATTACTCTTAGCCACTCTTATTTCAGCAGGCGGAATAAACTCACTTTGGAAAACACCTGCGTCATGGCCAGAGCCGGTATATAACTTCAGGAAAAATCCGCTTGATTCATCTACCATTGAACTTGGCCGCCGTTTATTCTATGATCCTGTTCTCTCTTCAGACAGCACCATTTCCTGCGCAAGCTGTCATTCACCGTACAACGCGTTTACGCATATAGATCACCCATTGAGTCACGGGATCAAAGACCGAATTGGAACAAGAAATTCTCCCGTGCTTATTAATCTCGCATGGAGCAAAACATTCATGTGGGACGGAGCAGTAAACCATTTGGACGTTCAGGCATTGGCACCACTTGAAAACCATGCGGAAATGGACGAAAAACTCGCTCACGTTCTGGAAAAACTTAGTCGGCAAAAACGCTATAAACAACTTTTCAAAAATGCCTTTGGAGATGAAAAGATAACAGGCGAACGATTCCTGAAATCTATTTCACAATTCATGCTTACACTTGTTAGCTCCAATTCGAAATACGATAAAGTCATTCGACAAGAAAAAGGATATTCCTACTCTGAAAGCGAGCAAAAGGGATATGATTTATTCAAAACCAATTGCGCCTCTTGTCATACAGAACCTTTGTTCACTAGCGGTGGATTTGAAAACAACGGTTTAGAAATCGACACCGTTTTAAACGATTACGGTCGGGTGAAAATCAGTTTAAAAGCAACAGACTCACTAAAATTCAAAGTTCCCACTCTGCGAAACATAGAACGTTCTGCGCCTTACATGCACGATGGTCGTTATAAAAACCTGCAAATGGTTTTGTTCCATTATTCATCCAACATTCACCAATCCGGAACACTTGCTCCACAACTTAAAAACGGATTAAGTCTGAGTGAAGAAGACAAACGAAACTTAATTGCTTTTCTCAAAACCCTTACCGACAATGAGTTTTTGAATAACAAAGCCTTTCAATACCCGAAATAGCATTCGATTTTAGATTATACCTTAAACACAGAAAACATGAAAAAAAATGCACTTCTTGCGGCCTTACTCTTCTCCGTAAACAGTTATGCTCAGGCAGATCTGGAAAGTTGGATCATGAATGAAGGAGAATATGCAAGTTATTGGGAAAACACCGCGGGCCAGGGAGGACCTCCAACATATACTTTCTATACCTCAACAGTGCTTGCAAACATAACCAAGGTTTGTTACAACAGCACTTATACCTGGGTAGAATCTGACGGTATGACAACGAACATGGGAAAATTCCTCAACCCGGGAGCTCCGGAAGAACAGAACTACATTTATCGTTTTCCAAGAGTTCCAACCGTTCCTGCAACCAAAACAGAAGTTCCACTAGGCGGGGCAATTGGTCTACTCACAAATGGAGTTCCTGCATTCGGATTGTCAAACGGACATAATTATAATGGGACAAATAACAACGGAAACGGAACGGGAACCTGGAATGTCGAAGTTTACTTATCGGAAGGATTTGTCTTAGACACCACATTAGGCGCACATCCACAGCAGCAAGGTGCTTATCACAGTCATGCAAGACCATTGCGATTATATG
>CBFGMW010000194.1:0-5427 GCA_965649925.1 uncultured Fluviicola sp. | reverse complement strand
CAGGTTTACGATCATTACAACGAAGTTTATTTGATTTTCTTCAAAAGCTTCAAGCAGGAAGTATATATGCTGGATGCGTTCGGGCGTAAAGATATGAGCTCAATTGAGCAAAATCGTGAGGCTTTGATCACTACCGCAAAAGAAGGCCTGGAGAAATTGAAAGATGTTGCTTTGTACAATTCAGACAAAACGGTTGTGGAGGCGACCAGAAAATTACTGGAGTTCTACATTTCCGAAGCACAAAGCAGCGGTACGGTTATTTCCGATTACATTTTGAAAAGCGAAAACTTCAACAAAGTGAAAGAAGGATTTGATAAAAAATCAGAGAAAAGCAGGACACAGGCAGATATTGATGCATACAACAAAGCCGTAAACGAAATGAATGCTGCTGTAAATGCATACAACGCAGCAAACGATAAATCGAACAAAGACAGAGCAAAATTGGTAGATGGCTGGAATACAGCTGCACAAACATTTACAGATAAGCACGTTCCGAAAGGAAAATAAAAGTTTAGAAACAAAAAAAGCCCCGGTCACTGAATGCTTGCGCAATAGCTACAGCATAGGCGCAGCGTAGTCGAAGTGCAGGGCTTTTTTTGTTTCCAAACTTTCTTAACTCAGCTTATTAATCCTATTTTTGCTCACTCACATGATGAACGACAAACGGATCTACTTTAATAATTTCGACGCGCTGCGTTTCGTTGCCGCAATAATTATTGTTTTCGCCCATGCAGTTGAAGGCTGGGGCTGGTTTGGAACAATCGATACATTCGTAGATCCCGTTACCAAACAAGAAAATACTTTAGGCCATTATGCCATGATCTTCATTAAGAATCTCGGAATTGGTGTCGACCTGTTCTTCGTTTTGAGTGGATTCTTAATCACCTATTTATTGCTGGAAGAGAAACGAAAATTCGGAAAGATCAGTTTTGGGAATTTCTTCCTGAGAAGAACCTTCCGGATCTGGCCCGTTTTCTATTTGTTGATTGCCATTTCTCCTTTTTTGGTCAGCTGGCTCGATTCAACACCAACGCCGAATTACCTGATGAATGCACTGTTCCTGGGGAACTTCGATTCCATTAATACCGGCATGTGGATTTTCCCTTTCCCGCATTTCTGGTCAATTTGTATTGAAGAACATTTCTACATCTTCTGGCCGTTTATTGTGGCTTTTATTCCGCTTAAACGACTTCCGCTTATCATGGGACTAATTGTTTTGA
Source organism: uncultured Fluviicola sp. (assembly GCA_965649925.1). Lineage (GTDB taxonomy): Bacteria > Bacteroidota > Bacteroidia > Flavobacteriales_D > Crocinitomicaceae > Fluviicola. The sequence continues at coordinate 4,207 of CBFGMW010000194.1, read as the reverse complement.
TCAGCATCGGATTCCGTGTTTATGCCAGTTTGTATATGGATAACGTGGGTTTCCAGTTGTATTTGAATACACTCAGCCGGGTAGACGTTTTGATTTTTGGTGCCGCACTTGGTTATTATTATTCGAAAAAACCGTTTACATTCTCGCTTCCTGTCTGGCTGCGTTATACCTTGTTCTTCACGTTGATTTTCTTCATGACAATCACCCCGATTTACCTTATGGACAATTTATTCCTGGTGATGTTTAAGAAGTATTTGTATGTGGGAATAATCATCGTACTGCTGCTCGATTTCCAGTTCAATCCAAAACCGTCATTCAGGCTTTTTGCCAATCCTGTCTTTACGTATTTAGGGAAATGTTCTTACGGAATTTACATGTACAGTAACATTCTGATTCTTGTGATTGTAAAAAAAGTTATGTGGAAATTCGGGATCAATAACATGTGGGCATTTTTGTTTTTCAACTTCGCTTTTACACTGGTTATTTCCATTTTAAGCTACGAGTTATTTGAGAAACGAATTGTGAAATGGAGCCACCGTTTCAGGGTTTTGAAGTGATATAAAACAAAAGATAAAGTAACTACGCGCTACGATTTTCAGTTTTTTCTAAACATACAATTATGGCAAACAAACCATCTGCCCAGGACATAAAGTTCTCGCTGTTAATGAGCTTTATAGCTACATTTTTCATCTCGTTCGTCATTGTTGTTGTGAATTTGGGGTTCAAACCGAATTTCATGCTTTTTTGGATGCGCAGCTGGTTTATTGCCTTTGTGCTGGTTACGTTAGCCATTTTGTTTTTAGCGCCAGTCGTGAGAAAATGGGTTCAGTAATTTGTAATAGGCCACTCCTATTTTACAACTTAAGAACGGACCCCTCATGAACATTTGTCCTTTCGTAGAGTTTACCCTCCTTTCAATCCGATCTCATTCACATCTTCATTTACATAGCGCCATTTCGTAGTATCAACCGCATTTTCGTCAACTTCTCTCCAACTTGAAAAGAAATAGAAACAAGGAGTGATTTCTACTGTTCTTCTGTTATAACCCAAAGCGCCTAGGTCTTCCATTTGGAATTCAATCCGTGTTTCGGGATTCGATTTCATTCTGTACAAAACCGTTTGTGTTTTAAACCCAGTCCCAAAATGGATCACTTCCGAAATACGAACAAACACAGCCGTTGCAGCAAGCAAAACAGCTGATAAAATAAGTAATAATGCTTTTCGGGTCCTGCTTTTGCTTGTGTTCAGGATAAAAGCAAACGGAATTCCACCTGTAAAAATGAAAGTAGACAGCATTTTTAACCAGCGTTCATTGAATTCCAGATTGGTAAACCAGGTAATCAGAACCAACATAGCGAAGAGCGACCAGGGAATAATAAAAAAGAGTGATTTAAGTTTCATGCCTGGTTAAACGTAGAATCAATAAGACAAGTATTTCTCTGGCAAAATTAATATTTGAATTGAACGATTAACCCTACTTTTGAACAATACTTCAATTCCTTTGCAAACAACACTTCTTTCACTTCAGGATTCTCTTCCTTTAACATGCTCCAGAGCAGGAACGTGTTGTCATGGAAATTTGGTTCGACTGAATCCCTGGGAAATAGCTCAACTGGCGCAAGCCAAAAACATGTCAGCGAAAGATTTTTGTGAAAAACATACGCTTGCCGGTGGCTCAATCTTAAATTTCAATGGAAAGTCAAATCATATCGGAAAAACTTCCTGTGGATTATATGAAGAGGGTAGAGGTTGCAGCGTTCATCCCGCACGGCCATTAGCTTGTCGTTTGTTTCCTTTGGGTCGGCAAATCCAGAACGAAAATGTGGAATATATCTTTGAAGGAACTCATTTCCCGTGTTTGAGCGAATGTCCCGAAGTGGTTAATTTACCGTATTTAAAAGTAGCAGATTATTTGGCCGGACAGGAAACCAAAGCTTATGAACAGGCCCAGGACGAGTACCTGGAAGTGATGCAAAACATAGCGGATATCTCCTTTGCGTTATTACTTGATACCGGATTAGCTGAGTCGGGCGACACAAAAACGCTGTCGGCCTGGCGAAGATTCGGAACAATGAGCATCGATTCGCTGATGGAACAAATCAGTCCCGAATGGCTGGATGTTTTAATGCTTCCGGATTTGAATGATCTGATTCACGATCCTATAATCTTTGCCAGAACACATAACGAGATTATTCAAACCAAAGCACAGGAGACTTTTGGCGCTTTGAGTAGTTTGGAATCAGTTCAGACAGCTGCAGGATTATCTATGGCAATGGCGCTGTTTTTAGCCAATGCCTTAGGTGCTGATGCAAAAGGTTTATCCGAACACTGGATTGAAATTGCGAAGAGTAATGGTGCCAGGGATGCTTCAGCATAAAAAGACAATCGTTTCCCTCACAAAATCACCATTTTTGTATCTTGTCTTACCAACGCTAAAATTTCTATGTTTCGATCGCTGCTTTTCGTAATCTATTCGCTCTCGTTCTCGTATACTTACTCACAGGATTCATTGATTGTTTTCCCGGCCAACGAACAGCTCAACCAATTCCTGAGTGTTCGCGATTTTTGTGTTTCGAAGAATTCCGATCAGGCGTTTTTTACGGTTCAAAGTCCGGATGAGAGTATTTCACAAATAGCCGCCATGTCACTCATTGATGGAACATGGTCGAAACCGGAATTACTGGCTTTCAACGACGCAAACCGTTACCTGGAACCGTTTTTATCCGATGATGGAGCACGACTTTACTTTGTTTCCGATCGCCCTTCCAGCGAAAAGAAAACAGCAGAGAAAAACTTCGATATCTGGTATGTAGAACGAGAAGTTGTAAACTCCAATCAGTGGAGTAATCCCATCAATTTGGGCAAACCGGTAAATTCCGATAACAACGAATTCTATCCGACTTTGAGCGCGAATGGAAATCTATATTTTACCATGGATGTTCCGAATTCAGGTAGAAAAGACGACATCTATTTCTCCAAATGGAATGGTAAAAAGCACGAAACACCCGTTCTGCTAAACGACAGTATCAACAGCACAGGTTACGAGTTCAACGCGTTTATTTCGCGCGACGAAAGTTTCTTGCTGTACACCAAATACAACGCAGAAAATGGTTTCGGCAGCGGCGATCTGTATATTGCGCGCAAAGACCAAAAAGGCAATTGGACCAAAGCCGAAAACCTGGGCGGAATCATTAACTCCAAATACATGGAATACTGCCCGTTCTACGACCAAAACTCCCAAACCCTCTACTTCACCAGCAAACGTAATTCCCTTGAAAGCAAAGACTTCCAAACGCTGGAAGAGTTCGAGAAATACCTGGAAGCAGGGGAGAATGGCTTGAGTAAGATTTATGGGGTGAAGATTAAGTTGTAGAAGTTTGAATAATCGATTAAATATCTAATTTCATCAAATGAATAATCTCTCAATTCTTACATCTTTTTTGATTTTCCTGTCAGTTATTGGTTGTACAACCACAAAACGAAAATCCAGTAAAGAAAACATCGAATTTTCAGATGTTAAATCTATTACAATTGGCAATGGCAAAGAAGACTCCACTGCCTTAACGATGGTTGAAATAGATGCAAAAACCTTTGTTCGAAAATGGAATAATGCCTACTCAAAGGGACCTTGTAAATACATGCCAACACATTGGATTACAGTTAATCTGAAAGATGGAACTAAACGGTTTTTTCGCCAAAACGGAGAAACAATGAAGGAGAAAGGTGATGAGTGTTTCGATATGGGAAGCTCGGATGAATATAAAGGATTGTATCGATAATAGCAACGGAGGAGCTGGTCATTGAGTCTGCCGCGGCTGAAATGAACCCTGCGCTCTTAATTTCCTTAATTCCTTAATGGTTTGTCAAACTGTGTAGTTCCGCAGCGGAGTCAAAGTCATCCTGCACTCTTAATTCCCTTAACTCCCCTGTCTGCCGACAGGCAGGTTAATGGTTCAAAACTTCATTCCACATCTGAATATATCTTCATCCTGCACCAGATTATTTTCCAAATTCACGACGAAATCTTGCAAACTACCTTTATCTTCAAAAGCTTCGCGTTCTGTCTTCCTCTTTTCCTCTTTTCCTCTTTTGTCTTTTTGACTTTCACCGGGGAAGCTAAGCATGTCAGGGTTTTAATTTTTGCCTTATCTTTGCGTATTCTAAGGTTTTAATATATCCAAATTTTATCTGACTAAATTCACATAAG
>CBFGMW010000193.1:0-5441 GCA_965649925.1 uncultured Fluviicola sp. | reverse complement strand
GTCTTTACCCCGGAAGGAACGCGCAGTTATCAGCCCAACTGGAAAAAAGGATTTTACTTTATTGCTGAGCAGGCGAAAGTGCCCATTTACATTGCATACATGGATTATAAAAACAAAACCGGCGGATTCCATTCCCTGTTCCAGCCAACCGGAGATGTGGATGCTGATATCATTACCATTAAGCGCATTTTGTCGAAGTTTACCGGTAGAATCCCTGAAAATGGAATAAAAGCACCGGAAGATGAATGAATTTTTAAGAACTGTAAACGTAACGCGCTACATTTCTCCTTTGCGTGAAGGAGGATCATTGCCAGCATTGGTTGATGCGGACGACGATTTCAAATATGTGTTGAAATTCAAAGGGGCAGGACATGGAGTAAAAGCTTTGATCTCAGAATTCATTGGCGGTGAAGTTGCCAGAATGCTCGGGTTTAAAGTTCCTGAATTGGTTTTTGTTAATTTGGATGAAGATTTTGGTCGTTCGGAAGCCGATGAAGAAATCCAGGATTTACTGCGTGCAAGTCATGGTTTGAATTTAGGATTACATTTCCTTTCGGGTGCTCTTACATTTGACCCGGTTGTTACAAGTCTCGATGAAGAAACTGCTTCTAAAGTAGTTTGGTTAGATGCTTTTCTGACAAACATCGACCGCACATTCCGAAATACCAATATGCTGATGTGGAAGAAAGAATTGTGGCTGATCGATCACGGTGCGGCGCTTTATTTCCACCATACATGGGATAATTGGGAAACCACTGCCAAAACCCCGTTCGCTTATGTGAAAGATCATGTGTTGCTTCCAAGAGCCACCAGGCTTGACGAAGCAGATTTGTTCTGTAAATCACGCATTACAGAAGAAAAAATCACTGAACTGGTTTCAAATATTCCGGATGAATGGCTGGTTTGGGACGACAGTGATTTGTCGCCCGACGAAATTAAAGCTGTTTACACGCAGTTTTTAATTATTCGTCTGAATCACTCTGAGATATTTGTAAACGAAGCTAAAAACGCCCGCCATGCACTTGTATGAATACGCGGTGATTCGCCTGGTTCCGCAAGTTGAGCGTGAAGAGTTTCTGAATGTCGGAATAATCCTGTTCTGTAAGAAAGAGAAGTTTATCCGCGCTAAAATCCAAATCGACGAAGAACGTTTGAAATTGTTCAGATGCGACCTGGAAATGGAATTGGTGAAAGACTATCTGAACGCGTTTGTGCTCATTAGTCACGGTGAAAAATCGGGCGGACCAATTGCCCGGGAAGACCTGCCTTCGCGTTTTCGATGGCTTACAGCGGTGAAAAGCTCTATTATTCAAACATCGAGACCGCATCCGGGGAAAGCTGAGAATCTGGAAGAAGAAGTAGAGCGCTTGTTTCAGGAATACGTCGCGTAATTAAAATTCCAAAGTGGTGAACGCTAAAATTGATAAGTCGCAGGAAGAGCAGGGCGGCAGCGCAGAAAGATTGCATATCAGAAACAGAAACCGGGAGCGCTATGATCTAAATGCACTTATTCGTTCAAATCCGGAATTGAAAAACCATGTGAAGCCGAATAAATTTGGTGATGACTCGATTGATTTTTCAAGTCCTGTTGCGGTCAAACTCCTGAATAAGGCTTTGCTGAATCATTATTACAGAATAGCGAATTGGGAATTCCCCGATGATAACTTATGTCCGCCAATTCCGGGAAGGGCTGATTACATTCACCACTTGGCTGATTTGTTAAAGGAAGATAACTCGAACAATATTCCACATGGAAATCAAATCAGATGTTTGGATATCGGCGTTGGAGCCACATGTATTTATCCCATTCTCGGAGTTACAGAATATGGATGGAGTTTTGTTGGGTCTGACATTGATCCGAAATCGGTTGCATCAGCTCAGCATATTGTTGCCTCGAATCCTTCGCTCCGAAATAAGATTGAATGTAGATTACAAAAAAATCCGAAAGCTATTTTTTCGGGTATCATAAACAACGAAGAAAAATTCGATCTTACAATCTGCAACCCGCCTTTTCATGCGTCATTGGAAGAGGCACAAAAGGGAACACGTAGAAAAATCAAAAATCTTTCCGGGAAACAGGTGAAAACGCCGGAACTTAATTTTTCGGGAAATAGCAACGAACTGATTTGTGAAGGCGGAGAATTTCAGTTTCTTCTGAATATGATTCAGGAAAGTAAAAAGCTGTCTAAAAACTGTTACTGGTTTTCGTCCCTGGTCTCAAAGGAATCTAATTTGAAAGGAATCTATAAGTCATTGGAAAATAACCGTGCCGTTCAGGTTAAAACAATTCCAATGGGAACCGGAAATAAAACGAGCCGTATAGTTGCCTGGACATTCCTTTCTATTGCGGAACAAAAAGAATGGCGTAAAGCGAGGTGGTAAGTTTCGATCCCGTGTTATTCATAATCAATAATACGTTATCAGAAGCAATATCTTCAAGCAAGAGGCGGTTCAAATAAATCGATTTTCTGGTTTGTTTCACGAATTAATTTTTACTTACTTTGACGCGTCTACAAAATTTGAATCCACTTTGAATACCTTAAATCATTGATAACTAAATCCTAAATACACATTATTTCTAAATCGGAGGTGTCCGGAAATTCACTACAGAGTAGAGAAAACTTAAATTAATTACTTATGAACACCAAAATCGCAATCCTCTTGGGATTAAGTCTTATTCTTACCGTGAACTCCTGTAAGAAATTCAACGAAGATACTACCAACCATAGTGAAACTTCAATGGCTGATGAAAAGGAAATCAAAGAGCTTACTAAATTTTTAAGCAAAGAAATGAATCTGGATATCTCCAAATTTGAGTTTGATGAACAAGCCAATTGGTTTGTCATAGATGGAGACATGGTGATACCTCTTTCAGATGCAAGATACCGGTTCAAGCACCAGGATCAGTCAAAACAACGTTTAGGGATGTACACGGTAAGCAATACGATAGCTCCCAACATTACTATTTATATCCAGAGTAATGTTCCCGCAGTATGGGTAACTGCGATTAACAGTGCAATTGCAAATTGGAATGCTGTTGATTGCCGGGTAAAATTTCAAACAACAACAAATGCAAGCACTGCAAAAATCAGCGTGACTTCCTACTATAGTTCAGGAGTTGATGCTGCGTATGCTTTAATGCCTGATGGAAGTGGAAACCCGGGCAGTATACTTGGTGTTAATACCTATTACAACACATCATACAGTGCAAGCGCCAAATTATTTGCCGTTGCTCACGAACTAGGTCACACAGTTGGATTTGAGCATACGGATGAGACAGATGGAACCCTTATTTCACAAACTCCGGTAAGTGATCCGAAGTCGGTAATGAAACATAATGTAAGCGGATGGGAAGGATTTAGTCCTTATGACATCATTGCTTTTGGCGTAGTTTACCCGAATTATCCCGGTACTTCACGTTTTTTGAGATACTACAAAAGTGGTAATCCGGATCATTATTTCACATTATATTCGACTGATTTAGGTGCCGGGACTCCAACCGGATATGTATTTGAAAATTCGTGTGGCGGTTATTTCTACAAAACACAAATAACAGGTACTGTTCCATTGTACAGATGGTACAGAGGTAATCCCGGCCAGCATTTTTACACGAGAAGCAATGTAAATATTCCGGGGTATACTTACGAAGGAATTGCCGGATACGTATATGCAACACAAGTTGCCGGAACCCGACCATTATACCGTTACTTTCGTTCTTCAGCAGGAGATCATTTCTACACCACTTTATGGAGTGAATTGGGTTCAGGAGCAAATGGCTACGTTCTGGAGGGCGTTGAGTGTTATGTTTACTAAATCATTGATTGATATTGAACGAAGGAGGGTTTTATGAAATCCTCCTTCTTATTTACCGTGCGTTAATGATTATTAATTGATTACTTCTTAAAAGAGTCCGTCTTCTTATCATACCCGTACGGGCAATGCCGGCAGCCGCTTTTACAGCAATGGCCGCGCTTCAAATGATATTTCTCTGTGAAAACAATATAGCCTTCCGGAGTATAATAGAAATCTTCGGGATCTAAACCGTTGTTTTTTGGGAGAGGCTTGAAATTGTCATCCATCACACAAAATTACGAATTACAAGTTACGAATTGCGAATGAAATTGGTGGTTCATCGATGTAAGTACTGGTTTCAGCAGTTAGTTTATCAGATATTGGTAGCAAGACATTGCTGGAATGGGTAATTTTACAAAAGTCAGATCAATTTCATTCGCAATTCGTAATTATGTTTAACACATCCCGTTCTATTCTTCAACAACTTGAACATCCCATATTCGACGAGCGTAATTGCACCGTTTGGGTAAAACGCGATGATCTGATCGATACGGAGGTTTCCGGAAATAAATGGCGGAAACTCAAATATTATATTGATCAGGCGATCCATTTAAAGAAAGATGGAATTGTAACCGTTGGAGGAGCGTTTTCAAATCACATTTTGGCAACTGCTTCCGCCTGTAATAAAGCAGGATTAAAATCGGTAGGAGTTATCCGTGGCGAGGAACTGGATGATGCAAGTAATGCCAACCTACAGCGCTGTGCCGAACTCGGGATGAAACTGGAGTTTATTTCCAGGCTCGATTATGCCGACAGGAAAGAAGATTGGTTTAAGGAGGATTTACTGGAACGACACCGGAATTTCATGTTTATTCCCGAAGGTGGCGCAGGATATTATGGTTTGATCGGCTGCCAGGAACTGGTGAAAGAACTTCCTGAAACAGTAACGGACATCTTCGTAGCACAAGGAACAACTACAACCAGCTGTGGAATATTGCTGGGAATCTCTGATGAAACAGTTTTGCATGTTGTTCCGGTTTTGAAGGGATTTGATTCCATAGCTGAAATGAAACCGATCTTGTATCAATTCTGCCTCGATAATCAATTAGTGGATGAATACCTGCAAAAAGTACAGGTACACGATTCTTTTCACGAAGGCGGTTACGGAAAATCAACCCCGGAATTAGAACAATTCATTGAATTCTGTGAAGAAGCATTTGAGCTTCCGCTCGATTTCGTTTATACCGCCAAAGCATTCAAGGCGCTGATGCATTGGGTCATGAATTCAGAAGATGCCGCCGATTCTGAAATTGTGTTCATTCATACAGGTGGGTTGCATAATGGGTGATGTTTTTAATTTCATATCGGTACGAGCCATAGTCTCGCACCAGCAATTGAAAAAAGAAATAAAGCAGAGACATCACTTCAGCGGTTCCTTTTTGGTCATTGAGCGGAGTCGAAATGAAAAAGGCCGCTGATATAAAACCAACGACCTTCTCAATTATTTATCCGGAATAAAACTATTTAAACATAGCCGGATCTATTTTTCCGTTTACTTCAATAGTTTTGATTTCTCCTGCCAAATTCAATCCGCTTACAGATTGTGTGAATTTGTGCGGGAACAGGATTCCGTTTACTTCTTTGTAATC
>CBFGMW010000192.1:0-5448 GCA_965649925.1 uncultured Fluviicola sp. | reverse complement strand
TCAACTATGGTGGCTCAACGGGTTCTGAAATTTACGATCTCTCCACTTCCGTTTTAAGTGAAGTGAAGTCGAAATTCGGGATAGATCTAGAGCGCGAAGTCAATATCTGGTAATTCTTTAAAGAATAATTCACCACTTTCTTTAAAATGAATATTTCATATATTCCAATGAGTATTCTGCGCGTGAGCTTTTTTATATAGTTCATTTTATCGAAAATAGCTATGCCTGCATAATTATTTCATCAAATTCATAACTTGCTGTTTTACAACTATTTCATGAGGAGAATTTTTTCATTCTAAGAACGTTGATCTTTTAACAAACTTGTTTTTTCTAGGTACAAGTCCTAAATTGATTTAAGAAAAATCGGGTTACCAGACCGGGCTTTCCAATTTAGTTACTACTTAAAAAATGACTTATGAAAACGCTACTCACATGGGTCTTTATGACGGGAATATTTTCCAGTGCAATTTGCCAGAAAATGATCCAAACGAAATCAGACTGCGCTATGGCCACACAACGCCATATCGAACAAACTCTCTCCGTTGAAGAGCAGCTTGCACTTCAAAATGATCTTGAGAAAATGAGTATCCTGGATTATGTTTATAGCTCCTCTTACAGCTTCAGTAGTAATCAAATGGTTCTCAAATCTCAAAAAGCATTATTCAACATTGAAAAATATGAACGCATGCGCCAGCAATCATGTAACACAGTCATCTTTGACGAGGCAAGTGGTTTAAGTGTAACACTTTTTTCCCTTGACGAAGTTGACAGGCAAATTTCACAAATCCGGTTGCAGTTTCAGCTGGCTGAAAGTTCTGCAAACAAAACAAACTAATCTCCATTCATCCAATGCGCTACACTACTACTTCTTATAACTCCTGATTTGGCTACACGGATCGGGAGTTTTTATTTCGTGTGATTCCCAAATTTCTAGAACTCTAAACTCAACTGTGCATCCCGCGGGCGCTGAATAGTATCAGAATCATTCTCATCCTGCAATCGGTGCATAGATAATCCTAGTAAACGCAACGGAAGTTCGAACTGTATTTCTTCAAACAAAACTTCAACAGCACTGAATATCTGCGAATATTCAGAAATTCCTTTTTCAAAAGACGTACTTTTCGTATGGATCGAAAAATCGGAATAACGCCACTTTATGGAAAGTGTTTTTCCTTTCACCCCGGAACGTTTCAGTCTGCCCGAAAGTTGTTGCGCAGTCTTATCCAGTTGCTCCAGCATGGCTCTTCTCGAAACCATGTCAGTATTAAATGTTCTTTCAACAGCAATTGATTTACGTTCCCGGTTCGATTTTACGGTGGACTTTTGAATACCTCTGACAATATTATAAAAATGTTCGGCCTGATTTCCGAAACCTTTCCTGAGCTCCTCCAATGATTTCTCTTTCAGGTCTTTACCCGTAAAAACGCCTAAACGTTTCATTTTTACCGCAGTCTTCTGCCCTACTCCAAAGAACTGATCAATGCGTAATTTCTCCAGGAAAGCATGAACTTCATCCGGTGGAACTGTGCATTGTCCATTCGGTTTATTGACATCAGAGGCAATTTTGGCCGTGAATTTATTGATTGAAATTCCGGCAGATGCATTCAGCCCCAATTCATCAAAAATGCGTTTTCTTATTTCTCTGGCAATGACTGTTGCTGAAGTCAATCCTTTTTTATTTTCGGTAACGTCTAAAAAAGCTTCGTCGAGTGACAGCGGTTCAACGTCATCTGTGTATTCCAGAAAAATGGCGCGGATCTGCTGCGAGATTTCCTGGTAACGGTCAAAGCGGGGTGGAACGAAAATCAGTTCCGGGCAACAGCGTGCAGCAATAATACCCGACATGGCGGAACGAACACCAAACTTCCGGGCTTCGTAACTTGCAGCCGAAATAACACCTCCACGGGTACTTCCGCCAACGGCTAAAGGCTTTCCTCTCAATTCCGGATTATCCAGCTGCTCAACAGAAGCATAGAACGCATCCATGTCAATGTGGATGATTTTTCGTACCTCTTGTTCCTTTTCCATTTTCCAGATTCTCCTTAACCGAGCAGAACAAAGTTAAGAATCATCTGCTTAGCCGGAAAACCGTTTTTTAATGAATTCACCGGTCATTGGTTCGCTCATTTTTCAATACATTTGGGCAAAACGATCTATGAAACTGCTTCCATTCATCATTCTATTTACTGCTCATTTTAGTTTCTCACAAGACATTTCGCTGCCGGAAGCGAAACGATTGATTGGTCTGCCGCTAAAATGCGCTCAACAGGAATTCCCGAACAAACTGAGCCAGGTTTTGAATGATACAACGGAATTGAAATCTCCGGCAGAATTACATCCTTCCTTTTATGGTTGTTTCGACTGGCATTCATCCGTACACGGGCATTGGCTGATGATTCGCCTGCTAAAAGAATTTCCGGAACTGCTGAACGATACTATTGAGACTATTCTCAGAACCAATTTAAGCAAATCAAATATTCAGCAGGAAATAGCCTATTTCGACATAAAAAACAATGGCTCTTACGAAAGAACTTATGGCTGGAACTGGCTGCTGAAGCTGCAATTGGAACTCGACACCTGGAAACAGCCATTAGGAGAAGAACTTAGCAGCAATCTTCAACCGCTTTCTGATCTGTTCTGCAAAAAATATGTTGACTTTTTACCCAAGCTGAATTACGCCATTCGGTCGGGAGATCATATCAATACAGCTTTCGGGCTGACTTTTGCTTATGACTATGCACTTGCCACATCAAATGATTCTTTGAAGCTCATTATTGAAAAACGGGCTAAAGACTTCTATTTGAACGACAAGAATTACCCGTTGCATTTAGAACCGAGCGGTTATGATTTCCTTTCCGGCGGATACGAGGAAATAGATCTCATGCGCAGGATTCTGACCAAAGACGAATTTAGAAAATGGTTGAAACAATTCGCCCCGCAATTATTTAAAAAGAAGTTTTCATTAGAGCCGGGAAAGGTTTCCGACAGATCTGACGGTCATTTGGTACATTTGGACGGTTTAAATTTCAGCAGAGCCTGGTGTTTATACGGAATTACTAGAACATTGCCTGAATTGAGCCATTTGAATGCCATTGCAGAAAAACATATTCAAACCTCACTGCCAAACATTGTTGACGGCGATTACATGGGAGAACATTGGCTGGCAAGCTTTGCATTAGTGGCACTTCAGGCGAGATAATTCCGATAAACATCCTCATTGATTCCATGTATAAATAGTATTTTCGCGGAGAAAATCGAACCCAATGAAGTCAATCTTTTTCTGCCTGGCGTGTATTTTTATTACTAAGCAGCTGTACTCCCAGCATACTATACCTCCGCAGAAATATTCTGACACAGCCTATTTTGAGGACGGATCATCAGTTCCTTATTATTCATTTTCAGCCATCAATACTCCTCCGAAACACATCATAAGTTTATCACCGACTACAATTACATTCATTGGCAGGAATAATCCTGCTTCTTTTGGCTGTAATGTGATCTATATGAATCGGGTAAACAACAGACTGTTGATAGATTCGAAATTTTACATTCCTTATTCAAAAAAAGTAGATGCTGTTTTCAATGAAAATCTTCAAAAATCAACTTTTGAAATTGGTGGGAACATTAGTTACAAATTTAAGAAGCGCATAAAACCACGGAAAAGGTCTATTTATATCCTGACTAAGCCTTCTGTAAAAGCAGCCTATGATTATGACAAATACGGACTAGAGTTTCAAATGCCGTATGTCACAAATTTTTATCTGACAGGAGGAGTTAACTTTCTACGTACAGCGTCAATTAACGATGGCTTAGACATAGTTGATCAAACGAAATATGATTATGTACTACTTGGAAACACATCATCTGTCAGTTTGAACATTGGAATCACCCGAGACAGATATACGTACCATATATATTCTTCAGAACAACTAGGCAATAGACCTCATTATAAATACTACCGGGTAAGAAACTACCTTTACTTAACTTATTCTCCGTACGCTTCATATACGGTTATCGGAAGAGACAAGTATAATGACGATTCGTATTCGAAAATCACCAGCGATTACGTTGAGCCATTGAAAATAAAACGATTGGGATGGCGTTTCGGGGCCGAATTTAAAATAGGAAGCGGTTACTTGCACAATCTTCCATATTTCGGAATTGAAATGGGAAGGATTCTGGCTTTGGTTATTGATGATTTTAACGCCCCTATTTCAAGCAGCTATTATCTTGCCCAACAACAAGGTTACATCAGCGGATCATTATATATTCAGCTTAAAGCGGGCTTTGAATTCGGGTCCAGGAATCATAATAGAAAGAATTTCACTCAAAGCAAAAAAGCCGCTCTTCAAATGAAAAACGACTTCAATGTTATTTAGTTCAAGTTCCCTCGTATTGAGCAATTTGCCATTGCTCTGCTCGGTCTTCGCTCTTCGTTCTGTTTTATTCCCTCGCATTGAGCAATTTGCCATTGCTCTGCTCAGTCTTCGCTAGCCTGTCGGCTAGCTCTTCTTTTTGAAAGCATGAATGGCGTTCACAGTAAAATCGGAAAGAACCAAGGTTCCGCTGATTCCGGCTCTTTGTGTCAGTAATTCATCCCAGTTCTCAGTTCCCTGCCAGAAGATTTTTTTCAATTCTGCCATGGCTTCCGTGCTCGATTTTGCCAGTTGAGTAGATAATCGAAGAATTTCTTCGTCCATATCGTCTTCGGTTTCAAAAATATCGGCGAACAAACCACGTTTCATTGCCCAATCGGCCGTTCTCCATTCGGTGGCGTTAATTGCTAATTGCGACATAGCCGACAATCCCATTTTACGCTCAACCGCCGGACCAACCACAAACGGGCCAATTCCAACAGCTAGTTCTGAAAGTTTTATATCTGCATAACGCGTTGCGTAACAATAGTCGACTGCTGATGCAATTCCTACTCCACCTCCAACTGCTTTCCCCTGAACACGTCCAATAATTAATTTCGGACATTTTCTGCATGCGTTGATTACCTGGGCAAATCCGGAGAAGAATACTTTCCCGGTATCCAGATTATCAATTGAGATCAATTCATCGAAACTTGCTCCGGCACAAAAAGCTTTATCGCCCGCCGAGCGAAGAATGATAACTTTTGCCTCCGGATTATTCCCGATCTCCGTGATTGTGTCGGCCAATAAACGAAGAATTTTTCCCGGCAGGGAATTACTCATCGGATGACCAAATTCTATAGTAGCTATGCCGCGTTCATCGATTGAAGAATGAACATGACCCTGATCAATTGCTTCTGACATTCTGAATTGTAGTTTCTTTTGTTTAAGTATTCGGGTTTCTGCGTGGTCTTAATTTACGTTCACCCGGAGCCACACTTCCTTCATCTTTTTTGGGCGCATCTGAGTCTTTGTTTTCCCATGGTTTGCGTTCACCGGAACCAGTATTGTTACTCCATGGTTTACGTTCGCC
>CBFGMW010000191.1:0-5461 GCA_965649925.1 uncultured Fluviicola sp. | reverse complement strand
TTGTGATATCATAATGGGAGTGAAGGAAGTGAACAAAGAAGATCTGCTACCCAACAGAAAATTCTTCTTCTTTTCTCACACAATCAAAAAACAGCCGTACAACCGTGATCTTTTGCGGAAGATTCTTGAGCTGAAAATTGAGCTGATAGATTACGAAGTTCTGAAAGACAAAAACAACAAACGAATTATCGGATTTGGAAGATATGCCGGAATTGTTGGAGCATACAATGCCATGTTGACTTTCGGAACAAAAAATAAACTCTATACACTCACTCCGGCAAACCAGTGTCATGATCGTGTAGCAATGGAAAATGAATTGAAAAAAGTTCAGCTTCCGTCGAATACGAAAATTGTGCTGACAGGTTTTGGAAGAGTAGGTCATGGGGCAAGAGAAATCATGGATTTGCTTCCTATTACTGAAGTTAGTCCAACGGAATTCCTGGAAGAAACTTTCGATTTCCCTGTGTTTACACATTTGGAAATTGAAGATTATTACCAGAGAAAAGACGACGGAGAGTTTGTGAAATCTGATTTCTATGCAAATCCTGAACAATACACAAGTAAATTCGGGGAATATGCAAAAACAGCCAATATTTACATCGCTTGTCATTTTTGGAGTAATAGAAACCCGAATATTCTAACGCAAAGTGATTTGCTTGCAGCAGAGAATTTAACTGTTGTAGCAGATATTTCATGTGATATTGCCGGGCCAATTGCCTGTACGTTACGTTCGTCAAAAATTGCAGATCCGTTCTATGGTTACAATCCGGCAACGGGTGATGAAGCAGCCTGGGACGATCCGAAAGCAATTGCGGTAATGGCTGTAGATAATTTGCCATGTGAATTGCCGAAAGATGCATCTGAAGATTTCGGAAGCGAATTAATTAAGCGGGTTTTCCCGGTTTTATTTGGTGACGATCCTGATCACATTATAGAACGAGGAACCGAAACGAATTCGAAAGGTGAATTGACTCCATTGTATACATATCTGCAGGAATATGTGGACGGTGAAAAGGTAAATCACTAAAAACAAACGAATCAACCAACTACTAATGGAACAAGGAGATAAAAAGATAATTCGCGGATGGGTCATGTACGACTGGGCAAACTCAGTATACAACCTGGTGATCTCATCCGCTATTTTCCCGATTTTCTACGATACGGTTACTACGAATCGATACAAGGAACTGCATGGTATTGCTGAAGAAGTGCAATTATCGCGTGATACAGTAGTTACTATTAATTTTCTGGGCTGGGAAGTTTCCAGTTCTGTACTCATGAGTTTTGTATTGTCTGCATCTTTTTTAGTGGTTTCATTTCTGTCACCGTTACTTTCCGGAATTGCAGATTATCGTGGGAACAAGAAAAGATTTTTGCAGTTCTTTTGTTACATGGGGGCTGCAGCCTGTATGTCGTTATACTATTTCGGAGATTTTTTGAAGGCAGATCACATTGAAATTGGATTACTTTGCTTATTCATCGCCTGTATTGGGTTTTGGAATTCTCTTGTTTTTTATAATTCCTATCTGCCCGAAATAGCACCCCGTAGCCTTCATGATAAAATCTCTGCAAGAGGTTTCTCCATGGGATATTTTGGCTCCATGTTGTTGCTAGTCATTTGTCTTGTTTTGATGAAGGCGAAATTCATTACTTTTTTCGACGATCCTACCACTGTTGAATTTGAAGGAATGCCTGCTAAATACTGTTTTGTTCTTGTAGGTATCTGGTGGATATTCTTTTCCCAATTTACGTATAGGGTACTTCCGAATACAACCTCAGACCGCGTTCGTGAAAAAGGATATATCTGGAAAGGTTTTGCAGAATTGAAAAAAGTATTTCAGGAGTTCAGAACCATTCTTCGCCTAAGAAGATATTTGACAGCTTATTTCTTTTTTAATACAGGTGTTCAAACTGTGATGCTGATGGCTACATACTTTGCTAATAGTACTATTTTTACTGGTAAATATGAAGAAGAAGGAAAGAGCGGATTGATAATAGCCATTTTGTTGATTCAAATTTTAGCGGCCCTAGGTGCGTTTTTAATGTCACGTTTATCCGGTAAAATCGGGAATATTAAAACATTAATGATTTCATTGTCTATTTGGATTGGAATTTGTGCTTATGCTTTCATTATTGAAACACCTTTTCAGTTTTACATTCTGGCATCTTGTGTTGGGTTAGTTATGGGTGGAGTTCAGGCATTGGCAAGATCTACCTATTCGAAATTCCTTCCAGAAACAGAAGATCATGCCAGTTATTTCTCGTTTTACGATGCAACGGAAAAAATCGGGATTGTATGTGGAACGCTTTTCTTCGGTTTAATGGAAATCAGCTTTGGCGATATTCGTTTCTCAGTTGTCTCTATCGCTTTCTTCTTCGTTGTCGGGATGCTGCTTTTGTTCAGAGTTCCCCGCGATTCAAATAAATTAGCCTAGCGGTGAAAACCTGGAAAGAAAGTGCTCTTTTACGGGTGTTCCTGGTTCTCATTCTCATTTTTGCGGGACTTTATACGTTTATATTTAAAGACCCGGGGAAAAAAGAAATCTCCCGCGCATTTTACTTTTGGGAAGGCAGGTCTTCGCTGGATTCTGCAGAAGACTCTATCCTGACCGATCAACAGGTGAAGAAATTATATGTAAAGTTCTTCGAAGTTGAATTCAACGAAACCCGCGGACCAATTCCTATCTCGAAATCAGTTCTTGACCTTCGTGCAAATAACTACGATTCACTGGAAGTTATCCCTACAGTTTACATTCAAAACGAAGTTTTTAAAGGAATCGGAGAGAATGATCTGGCTGATTTTTCGGAGAAAGTGTGGCATTTGATCACCAAAAGATACCAGGAGAACGTTGGGAGGCTCAAAGGGCTGAAGGAAATTCAAATAGACTGCGACTGGACAATCAGTACAAAAGACAAATACATTTCTTTCCTGAAGATCCTGAAATCGAAGATCAATTGCCGACTTTCTGCCACTTTGCGTTTGTATGCATATAAATTCCCTGATAAAATGGGCGTTTTGCCAGTCGACAGAGCCATGTTACTGTGTTACAATTTACTTCCGCCGGTTGGATCAAATAATCAGAATTCCATTTTAGAACTCAGCGAATTAAAGAAATACCTTATTGGTGCAAATGAATATCCGGTTCCCCTGGATATTGGACTTCCGCTCTTTTCAAATGCGGTTGTATACAAGAACAATCATTTTTCCGGCTTGCTGCATTCGGATCTGGAGGAAGTGAAATCGGTTTTGAAACCGTATAAAAAGTATTGGTCGGTAGTTATAAAAGACACCACGTTCGAAGAAACCTTCCTGATGAAAGGCGACAAAGTAAAACTGGAAACGGTTAGTCCGCAAAAAATAAACAGAGCTATTGATATTATCACTGAAAATGTATCTTTATCCAACAACTACACTGTAGCATTTTATTACCTTAACTACAAGCAATTAGAGTCTTATGAATCTAAAGAAATTCGCGCTTTTTATAACGCTTTTAAGCCTTAACTGTTCAACCGTTTTCTCATGCGGGTTTTATCCTTATGGGGAAGAAATCAGGTATAATTTCCTGAAGCCGCAATACGTTTTCCCGGAATCGGATGATTACTTTTTCTATACTTCAAACTTGTTTTCCAACGATTATTATCCTGAGGATACACCTAAACTCTATCACTTTGGAGAAAATTGCGATTTATGGTTTGAAGCTTTAAATCATCGACTAAATCATCACGAGATTTATGATATCATTTACCTGAGAAGTGTCAACGATCTAAAAAACTCGAATAGCGATCACATTGCTTTTATCCGTAACAAGGAAAACGAGAAATTCCTGAAATATATTCTCTTTGCTAAATCAATCTCTGATCTAAATGGAGAAACTGCCGATCCGTGGGAAATGGAAGAAAAGAGCATTATGTCGGCGCGCCAAAAAGCCTGGACAAAAGCTTTGAAATTGGCGAAAGCCGAAAAAAACGAAGTTCTAAAACGCCGATATGCACATCTGGCTATTCGTTTGGCTTTTTACAACGACAATAAGAAAGTAGTCGACGATATTTATACTACTTATTTCAACGATCAGGTTTACAACGATGCAATTGATTATTGGGCTTTGCACTTTAAACTGCATTTTGAACCGGAGAGTCCCGAACGTAACGTGAAAATTGCACTGGTCTTCCTGAACTCCGTTGAAAAACGAAACTCCATCTTTCGATTAAAATACGATTACTACAACATTGAAGACGATTTGGAAGCAGCAACATCTGACCTGGAGAAAACAGCTGTTTTGTATATGTTCGCGTGTCGTCAGCAGGGGAATATGGGGCATATATTAGAGAAAATTTCAGCGTATGATCCCCAGCTTCCAGGGTTGGATTTCCTTGCCCTTCGTGAAGTGAATAAGTTCGAAGACTGGATTCTGACACCGTATTATTCCAACTTCAACTGGACGGTATACAATGACGGAAGTAAGGAAGCTGCCGAAGGATTAAAAGAGGAAATGAAGTACACCCGGAAAAATGCCAAATTGCTTTATGACTGGATGAAAAAAACAGGTGAGAAAAGAACGAATAATAAAGTCTGGTGGAATATAATGACGGATTATACTTTGCTGCTTTCGGGCGGAAAACTCGATTCGGAAAACATCAGGTCAAAATTCACCGATGATTCGTATACTTCCGATCAGCAAAAGTTTTTGAAGAAAATGTACTTGTTGAATGTCTTTTCGAATAACGAAGACCCGGAAGTGAAAAACGAAACCGTTCAGCAATTATTGATGATTCCGGAAATTCAATCGGATCAGAAACTACTGATTGGCCTGGCTAAGGAACTCGAACGAAATGGAAATGTTGAAATTTCAGCCGTTTTCTTTTCGAAGGTAAATCAATCGTTTGATGAAAGCAGTGATTATTATAATTACTCCGGATTTTGGAGAACAGATAATCTGGCTGAAACTGTCGGCGACAATATTTACTATGATTATTTCACATATCTCGATGCAACATTAAACACTTCCCAGGTTCAATCGCTCATTTTTCATTTGGAATACAAGAAAGTGAAAACTGATTTTGATCAGTGGCTTTATGGAAGGATCAAAAATGAATCTACACGTTTGTACGATATGCTTGGAACCATGTATATGCGCAAGAACGATTTGAAATCGGCTCTTTCAGCTTTCAACCAGGTGAATGATACGCTGTGGACTTCTGGCTATTTTCCTTATCAGAATTATATTGGCGACAATCCGTTCTCGAACGATTTTTACGGAAAATCAGATTCACGTCATGCGGATGAGATCAAAGGCGATTACACCAAACCGGAAATTGTAGCAGAATTAATTAAGCAGATCAACATTGTAAACACGGCAACGGGAGATAAAAAAGCTTTGGCTGCGTTCAAAGTTGCTAACTGCTACCGGAACATGACATTCTACGGGAATTCCTGGATGATGAAGCGCTATTACTGGACTCT
>CBFGMW010000190.1:0-5470 GCA_965649925.1 uncultured Fluviicola sp. | reverse complement strand
TCAAATAAATTCTCTACGTTGTAAAAAACAATTGACCGGCCGTGATAGGATTGCAACGTAACAGGAAGTTCCGGTTTTTGCTGAGTTTCGAAGTTACACGAAATTCCAATGATTGCTGTTAATCCGAATGCGATCGGAAATAAGTATTTTTTCATAACTAGTAATTAAGTTTAAACTGGTCCAGCTCAAGCAGACAAGCCGTTAACAAATCAATTGATCCCTGAATATCTTTTGTGTGGGCCATTTCAATAACCTGATGTAAATGTCGTGTTGGAATAGATATAGCACCAGCAATAGAACCACCAGCCGACATCCGTTGAATACCTGCAGTGTCTGTTCCACCTGCAGTTAGAATTTCAGGCTGCCACTTTATTTTATTTCTATCGGCAACTTCTTTCATGAACCGAACCATTCGCACGTCACAGATAGTAGAAGAATCCATGATTTTAATGGCGGTTCCTCCTCCAAGCTGTGTTATTTGTTCATGAGCCGGAGCACCCGGAAGATCAAAAGCAATTGTAGTATCAAGTCCGAACCCAAATTTAGGCTGAATGGCTAAACTTGCTACGTTTGCCCCGCGGATTCCCACTTCTTCCTGCACGGTGAAAACCATATACAGTGTATTCGGTAAGCTCTTCCCTTTGAGATTTCTTAAGGTTTCAATAGAAATGAACACTGCCAAACGATTATCCAGCGATTTACAATTG
This sequence comes from uncultured Fluviicola sp., assembly GCA_965649925.1. Classification (GTDB taxonomy): domain Bacteria; phylum Bacteroidota; class Bacteroidia; order Flavobacteriales_D; family Crocinitomicaceae; genus Fluviicola. Next base: position 4,763 of record CBFGMW010000190.1, on the reverse strand, counting down.
ACACATTCTCCCATTTGAACAAAGCTTCGTTCGCGTGTTACTGAATCACCAATTGTTACGAGTTCCTTCACTTCTTCAGCTGTTAAACCGGTATCTATGAAGTAATCTGTCAGTTTTGCTACTTTATTTCGTTCCTCGGTGGTCATTACATGGATTGGTTTGGAAGCCATAACTCCCAGAATATCTTTCTTTCCATGAATAATTACCCGCTGAGCAGTTAATGTTTTCGGGTCGAAACCGCCGAGAGTTGTAAAGCGTACAAATCCTTTATCATCAATGTGAGTCACCATGAAACCAATCTCATCCATGTGTGCACCAACCATTGCCACTTCGTCATTCGACCCGGATCTGACAGCATATACATTTCCCATGTTGTCGATCTTCACTTCATCACAAAGCCCTTCCAGTTCGCGTAAAACAACCTTCCTGATCGGCTCTTCGAATCCCGGAGCACCGGGCGTAATACATAATTCTTCTAATAAGTCTAAACGCATGACCCCAAAAGTAATTGATTATTGAATGAAATGAACGTGGTAAGAAAGCATTAACGTAAAAGAAATATAGAGAAAATGAACTAGAACGATTTACCAAACAAGAAGAAAAAGGTTTATATCTCTATTGCCAGGAATACCCGATTCCGAAACCACCGCCAAAGCTCCAACCCATTCCGGCTACTTTCCGGGTTTCCGAAAAAGCATTAAAGGTTAAGCCACCTTCCTGCCAGTAGGTAACTTTGCATCCGTACGAACCCGCGTAACGCAAATACCATTTGTCGGAATTGTTGTTTTTCACGAAATCGACACCCAGGAAATTCGCGTAAGGCGACACATCCCAATGATACCGGACAGGAATGTGGTACGAAACTCCATCAGGGGCAACCAACAGAATGATTCCGCCGACAACTCCCAGGGCACCCAGATCAAAAACCGAATTCGGATTTGTATTATTGGTTGTAAGAATACCAAACAGAATCAGTGGCGGTCCCAACAGCAATCCGGCAGAAGTATGGATCTGGTAAATATTATCGTTCCGATGAACAAATTCAAGATTATAGTTCAATCCAACTCTTTCATGAATTAAAAATTCAGCAGAAACGCCATAAGTTTGTAAATTTGCTGAATCCACACGTCCAAATCCGCTCTTTAACCAAACATGTCCGACATTTTGATTGAATTGAGCTGAAACCTGGTTCGTGATGAATAGGATTAAAAAGGCACTGATCAGTTTCATACTGCAAATATATTCTTCCCGGAGAATTGAAGAATGAAATGGAATCATTTCCTGAAAAAACAATAACTTGTGAAACTAAAAACCCTCTATTATGAAGAAACAATTACTATCTATTTTACTTATCGGAACATCACTAAGCTCCTGGTCTCAGGTACAAATTGCCAATTCGAATTTTGAAGCATGGGAAACTGTTGCATCAGGTGAAGAGCCAACAAACTGGAACAGTTTTTTAACGGCCGGAGGAAGTTTAAGCTGGGCAGCAACAGACCAATGTGAAAGTTCAACAGATGTACGACCGGGAACAACCGGCACCAAGTCGCTTATGATTTTCTCAAACAGCGTTCTGGGCGTTATAGCCAACGGAAACTGTACGGTTGGAAAGATTAACATGGGAAGTGCTTCGCCGGCAAATGCCAGTAACTACAACTCCTCTATAATTGCAGACGCTAATTTTTCAGAAGCAATTGATGTTCAGCCGGACTCAGTGGTTTTTTGGGCAAAGTTCGCCCCTGCCAGCGGTAATACAACCGATTCTGCACGTATTGCGACGATCATTCACGACAATTACGAATTCAGAGACCCGAGTGATGCAAATTCATTACCGCATATTGTTGGTACTGCAATCAAGAACTTCGCAAAGACTGATGGAAATTGGGTGCGTATGGCAGTTCCGTTTACTTATTCCGGACCGGCTTCAACTCCTGCATTCATTTTATTGACATTCACAACAAACAAAACACCGGGTGGAGGTACAGACAATGATATTTTGCTGGTTGATGATATGGAGTTAATATACAATCCGTTGAGTGTTGAAGAAGAATCTGCGTCACCGGTTCAGGTTGTTAACGCTAACGGAAGAATAACTTTTAAAGCAAAGGAAGGTGCAACCTTAGCTGTGGCAATTACCACAAGTGAAGGCCATACAATTGCCAGAGGAACTACTGAGCAAACTTTCGACATAGCTACTGCCGGAGTTTACTTCGTTATTCTTTCATCTGATGGAAAAGAATACGTTCACAAAATCGTTGTCTACTAACTTTAAATGACTTTTCTTTTCAAGTATATGCTTTTGGGAGTTGCTTTTTGCGCTCCACTATTTTTCTACGCTCAAAACGAAATCAAAGGAACTGTTTTTGGAGAAAGTGGAGAGGTGGTTTCAGGCGCTATACTTACAGCAGAAATAGAAACAATACTATATGAAACCAAAAGCGCCTCAAATGGTGTTTTTGGTTTTTCATTACCAACAGGCACCTATTGGGTCCGGATTTCACATCCGGATTACATCGCCGATTCCATTGAATTAAACACTGAAATCTATTCGGAATCCATTATTATTGAACTTAGCAGAAAAAAAGGCTTAATTGAGGAGGTTGTGATCAAGGTCGGGAAATTCGATACACCATTGGAGGAACAGACAGTTTCTATGGAAGTCATTAAACCGCATTTGATTGAAAGTAAAAACACACGAAGCATAGAAACCGTTCTGGACCAAACTCCCGGTTTAAATATTCTTGACGGCGAACCGCAAATCAGAGGCGGAAGCGGATTTACTTTTGGCGTTGGTTCAAAAGTCGCAGTTTTAGTAGACGATATGCCAATGCTTTCAGGAGACGCGGGTCGGCCGGAATGGGGATTTATTCCCGTAGAAAACATCAGCCAGGTAGAAATAATCAAAGGAGCAGCATCCGTTCTTTCAGGTTCTTCGGCTCTTTCAGGATCAATCAATATTCGAACGGCTTACCCAACTTCTACTCCGCTAACTAAAGTAAATATTTACTCAGGTCTGTACGGAAGTCCAAAAGAACGGTCAACTACCTGGTACGATGATCAACCGCTGATATATGGCGCAAATCTGCTTCATTCGGTGAAAAAAGGAAACTGGGATTTGGTATTTGGAAGTAATTTCAACTACGATCATGGATATATAGGTCCACCTGTTACCGACACACTCGTTCAAAAGGATACTATTTCGAATTTCAGTGCGAAACGCATGTCGAGTCAGAAAGCGCGTTTGAACGGAAGTTTTGTGTATCATTCCAAAAAACACCGCGGATTAAGTTACGGATTGAATACAAACTTCATGCTTTCCAGAACAAATATGATCTTTGCATGGTTAGATGATACATCCGGTATTTACAGGGCATATCCGGGAGCTATGTTTTTAGTTGATCAGCTGATTTTTCACGTTGATCCAACCTTAAACTTCCTTACAGGCAATAACTCAAAGCACTCTTTACGAACACGAATGCTTCGAACGGTAAATGATATGAGCGCCAATCAAAGCAATCAGGCAACAGTTCTCTACGCCGATTACCAGTACAAAACTATTTTTGAATCACTTAAAAAAATTCAATTTATCGGCGGATTAACTGCCACTCATACCCATAGTTATTCGAATATTTACGTTGGTTCGGGAAGTAAAACAAATACGCTTTTTAATCTTTCGGGATATACGCAGCTGGAGAAAAAAATTAAGGATCGTTTGAACTTATCGGTCGGTGCAAGATTAGAACATTTTGATTTGAACGACGGAACTGAAACCGCCAATAAACCCGTTGTGCGAGCCGGTTCGAGTATTCGTTTACACAAAGCAACTTATTTAAGAACTTCCTTCGGGCAAGGTTTCCGGTTTCCAACAATCACAGAACGTTATATCAAAACAGGTGTTGGTAATTTCGGTGTTTTTTCTAATCCCGAGCTAAAAGCCGAGAGCAGCTGGAACGCAGAATTCGGTGTAAAGCAGGGAATGAAATTTGGCGGACTCATGGCTCTTTTTGATGCCGCATTCTTCTGGCAGGAATACCAAAACACGATTGAATATATGTTTGGAATTTGGGACATTGCCAGTCCGACTTCTTTTGCGGGGTTTAAGTTTTTGAATACCGGACGTTCACGCGTTCAGGGAATTGACTTATCATTTGCAGGAGAATATAAACTGAAAGAAAAACACAATTTCAAATTCCTGATCGGATACAACTACATTGTTCCAAAGACGTTAAATCCTGATTACATATACGCTACTGACGATTTCAACAGAAAATTTAGTTACAATTCCACATCACTCGATTCGGCATCGCGCATTTTGAAATACCGCTTCCTTCACAATGTAAAAGCCGATGTAGAATGGAGTTTCAATCAAAAATTAGCTATCGGTGTGAGCGTAAAGTATTTCAGCAAGATCGTGAACATGGATAAGATCATCAAGGAGTTTGAAGAGTTTACGGTTAGTGCGCCCTACATTCAGAACATTCGTTATATGGATTATTTTAACGCCAACCGCCATGGTAATTTTATCCTGGATGCACGCATTTCTTATCCACTGAATAAAAAGCACAAAATTGCGCTGATCGGAACCAATGTTTTGAATAAAACCTATTCTTTACGTCCGCTTAAAATTGAACAGCCCATTACTATTATGGCGCAGTATTCTTTTCGATTGGGGGAAGATTGATTATTAACACATAGTCACATAGAAAAGCACATAGATTCTGTGTTAACCTCCAAGAGAAATCTAAATTTTCTTTACTTTTATT
>CBFGMW010000189.1:0-5491 GCA_965649925.1 uncultured Fluviicola sp. | reverse complement strand
CCTGTGCAATTTTAACCGGATCTTTTTCTTCTTTATTCGAATAAACCTCTATTCCAAGTTGTTCTCCAAGAACATGTAACTGGTCAATGGCCGCAGGACGATAAACGTCACACGCCACCAAAAGCGGTTTCTTGTTTTTCTTCGTTTTCAGGTAATTGGCAAGTTTTCCGGAGAAAGTTGTTTTACCGGATCCCTGAAGACCTGACATTAAAACAATTCCAGGATTTCCCTGTACAACGATTTCACTTTCGTTCTCACCCATCAAGGCAACTAATTCCTCGTGACAGATTTTCACCATCAATTGTCCCGGAGAAATCGCCGTTAACACGTTCTCACCCATCGCTTTTTCCTTCACGCGAACGGTAAAGTCTTTTGCGGTCTTAAAGTTCACATCGGCATCAAGCAACGCTCGTCGAACCTCTTTCAGGGTTTCAGCTACGTTGATTTCTGTAATTTGTCCATGTCCTTTCAGGACTTTAAAGGCGCGCTCGAACTTGTCGGTAAGATTTTCAAACATGAGTTTTGTTGTTTAATCGGTTGCAAAAATAGAGAAAATAGACGAAAGACAGGAGACTTTAGACTAAAGACTTTGGAGCCATTTTCGAAATCAATTAGAAATACTTGTATCCGTTTTCCGCCGGGTTGAATTTGTAATGAAAAGGTTCTCTATTGTAATGTATCTGGAGCGTAAATAAATGCCCAGACCAATCTTTGGAAAAGTTGTAGTGATAGAGCAAATAGAAACGGACATTGTTGTGCAGGACTACAAAACGGATCGGACGCATCACACGAATCATGTAACCTGCGCCAATACGGTACGAAGCCTTAAATTCACGAATCGACGGTAAGAATTCGCCTGAGATCAAGGTATGATTTAAAAGCAGTCTCCGTTTGGTTTTGGCAGGATCTTTTATCCAATACGGATTTAGTCCAAGGAAAGATATAGGCGTAAAAACCAAACCAATCTCAGGCCTGTAAACCAGCGAACTAAAATTACGCTCTACACCCAATTGCAGCGAAATACGTTTAGGAAGCGGTTCCGGAATCCAGTAGCGGGGCGAACTCACAAAAGACCGGCTTGCGGAAAAAGAAGTTAAACTTACTGTTGTATCCTTCGAATGCCTCGGAAATATTACACCAGGCGTATTTTGGTTGTAGACAGGAAAATTAATGCCGAAGTCAATGGTCTCAAAGTTCTCCGTTCCGCCATAAACACCAAGCATCCAATAGCAAAAACCGAAGTGACGTTCCCGCTGTTGAGCACTTGATTCAAATGAAAGAAGTGAGAAAGCCAGAAAGCAAAGGAATCCAAGCGGTTTCATTGAGTAGTTTTAGTTTACCAATATAATCAGAAATGTTCCCGATTGTAAAAAGTAAACGATATCCGGTAAAAAGAACCAGGAATCCTCGAAAAAACACATTGGGTTTTGGATAGAAAAAAAGAGAATGTGTGAAGAAAAAGCAGGGGAATGAATCCCCCTGGAGCGCTGCTGCGCTAAACTTTTTCTGCTTGTCCCAATTTCGAGTGTTTACGGCTGTATCCGAAATAAATCACCAAACCAACGAGCAGCCAGATTGTAAATGCGATCCAGTTTTTCAATTCGATCTGGCTCATCATATACAAACAAGACAACAATCCCAGCGTTGGAATTAGCGACAGATTGTTCCTGAACACGGCAAAGCACATCAGGAAAGTAATAATGATGAATATCCATGTTGGAATTTTATGTGCAAAATGACTAAATCCGGAATTGTATAAGCGTTTGTTGGTAACACCTAATTCTTTCAAAGCCGAATCGAATGAAATTGCCGGGGACTGGTTGTAATAGGCGTTCAGATCCTGGTCCATTAGTTTGAAACCGGCCTCGTCGTACCCGAGCATGAAATGCTTCAATCTTCCGAGTTCTTTGTCGTTTAACTGGTCCAGCGTTCTGGCAGTATCACATTTCTTATCAATCGCCAAAAGCGAAGCCGACAAACCTATTTTAGATTCCTGTTCGAAATAAGCCAAAAGATCAGATCCCTGGCGGTTCAAGCCGTGCGCATCAATTTTATTGATCTTTGCTTTCAGCTGATTCGTTTCTTCCGGTGAAAGGTCCACCAAAACTTCTTTCGTGTCTTTCAGTGTAGATTCGTTCCCCACAAAAGCCATTGTTTCGGTTTTGTATTGGGTAAATGCATAGACAATTCCACCGATCACCAAAACAGGCAATACAAATTTGGCGTTGATATACGGAGTTTTGAACTTCCCACGCGGGATATCCGTTTTATTCTGAAGCACTAAAACTCCGCCACAAACCAGCACAAATGCGAATAAGGTTCCGATGCTGCAAAGATCTGTAACCATTGTCAGGTTCATGAAGAGCGCCGGTACAGCAACCACAAAACCTACCACGATGGTTGAAAACGAAGGTGTTTTGAATTTCGGGTGCACTTTGGCAAATTTCTTCGGCAAAAGTCCGTCTCTACTCATCGACATCCAGATACGCGGCTGCCCCATCTGGAAAACAAGCAATACCGAGGCCATCGCAATTACAGCGGAAACGGCAATAATCCCCGACATCCATTTCAGATCAACCTCACGGAAAACAAATGCTAACGGATCTCCGACGTTCAACACATTGTACGGCACCATTCCTGTTAAAATAAGTGCTATTACTATATATAAAACCGTACAGATAATAATCGCCCACATCATTCCTCGGGGTAAGTCGCGCTGTGGGTCTTCACATTCTTCAGCTGTTGTTGAAATCGCATCGAACCCGATATAAGCGAAGAAAACCGCCGAAACTCCTTTCAAAATCCCGGTAACGCCATTCGGCGCAAACGGACTCCAATTATCTGTATCAACATAGAAAACTCCCACCGCAATAACCAACAAAATAATTGCCAGTTTCACAACTACCATTACATTACTTGCATTTCGGCTTTCTTTCATTCCACGGTAAACCAACCAGGTAATCAGAACAATAATCATTAAAGCCGGAAGATCGAAGATCAGGTGAAGTCCGAATAATTGGGGTGAAGTTGTCCAGGCGGTATGCGCATGTTGTAAGCCTTCGCTCAGATTTTCGAACGTTTTCCCGCCATGCATCAATGCTGCGGCTTCCTCAAATCCTTTTGAAGCGGTTATGTAATCAGTTTGGATCCATTGCGGTAAATCAACTCCAAGTCCCTGGAGCATTCCGGTAAAGTAATCACTCCATGAGATGGCAACCGTAATATTCCCGATCGCGTATTCCATTATGAGCGACCAGCCAATAATCCAGGCTACAATTTCACCAAAAGCAACATACGAATAAGTGTATGCAGATCCGGCAACCGGAACCATGGAAGCAAACTCAGCATACGCGAAAGCTGCAAACCCACAGGCAATTGCCGTAAACAAAAACAGGAAAATTACCGCCGGGCCGCCATCAGCACTTGCCGTACCGATTGTACTGAAAATACCTGCTCCGATAATAGCTGCAATTCCGAAGGCTGCAAGATCTTTTACCTTCAGGTGTTTTCCAAGGGAATCGTGCCCGTCAGTGCCCTGCGAAACAGAGGCCAGGATATCTGCAACATTCTTTTTTCTGAAAAGTTTACTCATAGTTGGTTCTCAAAAGTGTGGAGCAAATGTAAACAAAAGCTTTGCTTTTGTAATTACTAATTGATAATTGCTAATTACAAATGATACAGTTTTAAATATTTTGAGAACCTTGCAATCCTCTTTATCGGAAGCGACTCCCAGTTCGCACTGATCAACCTGATCCCGGAAGATCTTCCATTTAATTCGCAATTGGTAATTTGTCATTCTATTTCCAACCTTTCACACATTTGTTCATTATTGAAGTGAAATTCGGAAGTTCAGGTATAAAAGAACAACACTGAATGACGAAATCTTTGTAAGTTTGAAAAAAAAATAACTATGAAAAAAAATCTACTTATTGCTTGTTTAGCATTATCTACTACATCTTTCGCTCAGTTTACTGACGCAAATTCACCGGCTATTACGAACTCAACTTTGATGTACGTTCTAGACACAAATGCAGGAAATTATGCAGGTACAACCGGAACAGGTGTTACCTGGGATTACACAACAGTAATGGGAGTTCCCGGAGAAACTAAAACTGTTGAGGTTGTTGCTGCAAATGCCGGAGCAAATGCTGCAGATTTCCCAACAGCTGAAATTGCAATTGAAATTCCAGGATTCCTTACTGCTTATAATACTTCAGGTTCTATGAACTATTCTTCGCAAGGATTTGTATTCACTGAGCCTACTTTTGGAGAGGTTGTGGCTAAATTCAATGTAAACGACGAAATGCTTTTGGGTTACCCTGCCGATGTAAACAGTACGTTTTCTGACGCTGTTGAAGGAGAAGTTACAACTTCGCTTGGAAGTTTCCCTTGTACAGGTACTGTAGAAACAACAGTTGACGGATCAGGTACGCTGATGTTGAACGCTGCTACAAGTTTGACAAACGTATTGCGTTTCAGAATTGAAGATTCATTGTATGTTGATGCAGGTTTCCTTGGTGAAGTAATCATGAAACGTGTTCAATACGAATACTACCACCATGCAACTTCTAACCTTCCGGTATTTGTTCACACAAATATCAATGTTTCTATCAGCGGTGCAGAGCAAATTACAGGTCTTGTTTTAAGCGCTTACGAGCCGGACGAATATTTAGGAGTTAATTCTGCTGAATTAGTTGGTGTTACTGTTTACCCGAATCCTGCTGTTGATGTAATTAACTTCAACGGATTAACAGAAGATGCAACAGTTGAAATTTTCTCTTTGAACGGTCAATTGGTTAAAACAGTTGCTCTTTCTTTCGGAACAAAAGCTGTTTCTATTGATGATTTAACACAAGGTTCTTACCTGGTTAAAGCAACTACAAGCAACGGTACACTTACAACAAAAGTAGCTGTAAAATAATTCGAGAATATCTTATTGAATCCCCGTGTCCGGATGACTTATCAGGATTACGGGGATTTTTTTGTTTAAAACATTCGTTTTGTAACCACTTTACTTCTTTGCATTTTTAAGATATTTGGTTCGTTAATATTTTCGCATGAAATTGAAATTTCTACTTTTTGTTCTTTTATTCAGTTTACAGTTCAACACCTTCGGTCAGGGAAACATCGAATTAAACCCTGAGGAACGTGCATACCTGTTCCATATCGTTAAGAAAAGTCCTATTCTTGACAATTCTATCGGGCGCTATTTTGAGTACACCGGGCCGGATATCCGTTTCATGAACAAAGAGGTTAATTACGATTCTATTGAGACAATCATTATTAATGACCCAACAACTTTATTTATCCGAACAAGTGAAATCGGAAAATCACCGAAAGGAATAATTGCTGAAGCTGCAAACAAAATGGCGCTGTGGGAATTAAACAAAGTACTTCTGGCTTCCCGCCAGGGAGAAAAAGATTTGGAAAAATACCAGGGTCAATATAATAAATTCAACACCTTCCTGATGGAAAAACTCCCTTCAAGTGC
>CBFGMW010000188.1:0-5513 GCA_965649925.1 uncultured Fluviicola sp. | reverse complement strand
AAAGAGGTATTAACAGGAAAGGCTAAGTTTGGAATTTTCGGCGACGGAAAAGAATTGGCTCAGATTGCTTTGGCAAAACAATTCAGAAATGGTGATTTCCGTTCAGGATATTACCGCGATCAAACCCTGATGATGGCCATTGACCAATTGAACGTAAAACAATATTTTGCCGGTTTGTATGCCCACACTGACGAAGTAGTTGAACCTCAAAGTGCCGGTCGACAAATGGGTGGACATTTCTCCACGCGTAACCTTGACGAAAACGGAAACTGGAAGAACTTAATGGAACAGAAAAATTCGTCGGCAGACATTTCCCCAACTGCCGGACAAATGCCGCGTTTATTAGGTTTAGCTCAAGCTTCAAAAATCTACAGAAACCACCCCACTCTGAAGGACATTGAAGAATTCAAGAAATTTACAAACGGCGGTAACGAGGTTGCTTTCGGAACAATTGGTGATGCTTCTACTTCAGAAGGTCCGTTCTGGGAAGTAATCAATGCTGCCGGTGTTTTACAGGTGCCAATGGTTATGTCGGTTTGGGATGATGGATTCGGGATTTCCGTTCCGCGTGAATACCAAACTACAAAAGGAAGTATTTCGGAAGCTCTAAGCGGAATGCAGCGCACAAAAGGCGGTTCAGGATACGAGATCTTCGTTACAAAAGGCTGGGATTACGCGCATTTGTGTGAAACGTATGAAAAAGCGGTAGCATTGTCGCGCAAAGAACATGTTCCGGTTTTGGTTCACGTAAAAGAAGTAAATCAGCCTCAAGGCCACTCTACTTCTGGTTCTCACGAACGTTACAAAGATGAAGAACGATTGAAATGGGAAACCGAATTCGATTGTATCAATAAATTCAAAGAATGGATTTTAGCTTTCAACGCTGAAGGAAATACATTGGCAACCGAAGAAGAATTGAATACCATTTCTGCAGAAGCAAAAAAAATGGTGAACGAGCAAAAACGTACTGCGTGGTCAGAATTCACAGCTGTTTTGAAGCAGGATCTGAATTCTTCGCTTGAAATTCTTCAGGCATTGGCCGGAGAAAGTTCAAACAGTGCGTTCATTCAAAAAGAAATTGATGGTTTGAAAAACGCTATGGAACCTATCCGCAAAGATATTTTTATGGCAGTTCGTAAATCATTACGTTATTGTCGCGGAGAAAACGGTCCGGCTAAAGCGGCGGCTATTGCGTGGTTAAAACAGGAAACAGCTGCAAACTATGACCGTTACAGCTCTTACTTATACTCTGAATCAGATAAAAGTGCGTTAAAAGTAACCTCGGTTCCGCCAGCTTATCCTGAAAATGCTGCCCAGGAAGATGGTCGTATTATTCTCCGCGAAAACTTCCGTGCAATTTTCGAAAAACATCCGGAAGCGTTGATCTTTGGAGAAGATGCAGGAAAGATCGGTGGTGTGAATCAATCGTTGGAAGGATTGCAGGAACAATTCGGACAATTACGTGTTTCAGACGTTGGAATTCGCGAGTGCAGTATTCTTGGACAAGGAATCGGGATGGCCATGCGTGGTTTACGCCCGATTGCAGAAATTCAGTATTTAGATTATTTGTTGTACGCAATCCAGATTATGTCTGACGATTTGGCAACAGTTCAATACCGCACAAAAGGCGGACAAAAAGCACCGTTGATTATCTCAACACGTGGCCACCGTTTGGAAGGAATCTGGCACAGTGGTTCGCCAATGGGGATGATCGTGAATTCCATTCGCGGTATTCATGTTTGTGTTCCTCGTAACATGACAAAAGCAGCTGGATTCTATAATACCCTAATGGCTTCAGACGAACCTGCTTTAGTAATTGAACCATTGAACGGATACCGTACGAAAGAACCAATGCCAAACAATATTGGTGAATTTAATACCCCGCTTGGAATTCCGGAAATTCTTCAGGAAGGAACAGACTTAACATTGGTTTCTTATGGTTCAACATTCAATTTGTGTGAAGTTGCAGTAAACCAATTGAGAGAATTGGGTATTTCAGTTGAATTGATCGACGTTCAGACATTGATACCATTCGATATCCATCACCTGATCGCTGAATCATTGAAAAAAACGAATCGCTTGTTGATTGTTGATGAAGATGTAAGTTCAGGAGCAACCGGTTTTATCCTCGATAAGATTTTGGTAGAACAAAGCGGTTATAACCATTTAGATTCTGCTCCAATCACGTTAAGTGCAAAAGATCACCGGCCTGCTTACGGTTCTGATGGTGATTACTTTTCAAAACCAAGCATTGAAGATATCGTTGAAACGGCTTACGCAATTATGCATGAAGCAGATCCGGCTCAATATCCAAGTATTTATTAAATGAACAAAATAATTCATCGTTTTACAGTTTGTTGCCTCATTGCTTTAATGAGCTTCAAACTGTTCGGTGGATTTTCTTATAACCTCTACTTTTGGTGGAACCAGAAACAATTAGCCAAAGAGCATTGTATCAATCAGAACAAACCGAAATTAAAATGTAACGGTAAATGTTATTTAGCAAAGCAATTGGCTAAAGTTGAAAACGATTACCAGAAAAAACAACGTCAGCCGGCACCGTTTCAGCTAAAAGCATCAGAATATTATGCTGTTGGGGAAAAATCAATTCAAATTCAACTGTTGCTGTTAGAAACTACTGAAGCAAAACCATTTGATCATTACCCGACATTTTTCAGCAACGTCACCAAATCCATTCCCACTCCTCCTCCAGATTTAGTATAAACGCAGTTATTTACGTTTATATAAATTCAAATGAAAACACTTTTTTTAGTGGTTATGGCTCTGTGCCTTAACTTCACCGGAAAAGCGTGTGATGCATGCGGATGTAGCGGAAGTATTGGCAATATGGGACTCGGAATCCAATCACAGGGAAACAGATCATCGTTTTCCATCGTTCATTCCTTTAAAGTATTTCACACTCAAATTCCCGGATTATATGGAAATCCGGATACAAGAAGTATGGAATACTATAACAGGACAGATTTGACCGGAACCATTCGTCTATCCAAACATTTTCAGGCACGCGCGGTTATTCCGTATATATATAATTCTCAAGTGAAAGAACCTTCAGCTCGATCTGCGCAAAACGGAATCGGCGACGTTCAGGTTGGAATGAACTATTACATCATTGATTCCGCTTATTCCATGAATGAACTGGCACGTTGGTCTGTTGGTTTTACTTCTAAATTACCAACCGGTTATTTCGAAAGCCCGGAACGCGAACAATTAATGCTTAATCCGGGCTCCGGAACTTTTGATTATTCATTGGTTTCATCCCTGATGATTCGCTTCCGAAAGATCGGAATCAGCAATGAGAGTTCCTATACATTGAGAACAACGAACAAATACAATTATAATCCGGGAAACACCTGGTATAATCAAACAATTGGAATGTACATCTTCAATCGTTTTACCTTTGGAACAGGTATTTCCTTTGCTTCAAACGCACAGGCAAAGTTCAATGGAGAAGATTACGACCATACAAATACACAGGCAATCCTTGTACAAAGTGCCTCGGTAGCTTCATTTGCTTCCGAAAGCTGGAATTTTCAGGTTGGATTTAATTTACCTGTTTATCAGCTTCTGGGAGAAGGAAACAGCACTTTACGAGGCGCAATAAGTTTTGGAGCCTATCACATTATTAATAAAAAACAATCCCGGGAATCATCATCGGGAGCAAAAAGAAAAATATGAAAACAATTATTATATCAGCAGCAATTTTGGGATTAGCGCTTATTTCCTGCAAAAAAAATAAGGAGGAAGAACAGGAAGAAGCCTTCGTTGGTGGAATTACGATTACAACTCCTGCGGAAAGCGATACAGTTTCAGGAAACTACTCTGTTTTGACAGGATCAATAACCGGAAATATGACCTTGCACGGTTATCATGTTGTTTTGTATAAAACAAGCGACAATTCGGTGATTACAGAATATGAAGTTGATGAACACGCTACCGGCTTTACATTAAGCGATACGATCAATTACAACGTTTCAGCAATTACTCCGGTTCGTTTAAAAGTAGAATCTGCATACAATCATGAAGGTGATCTGACCACGAAAGAAGTAAATTACGTTATTCAGCCATAAAACTGCTGTTTGAGAAGCGAAAAGGGTGTCGAAAGACATCCTTTTCCTTTACATCGCAAAGCATTCTCTGTTTTCCTCTACATTTGTCCTATAACTTCATTTTCATGAAAACAACTATCCTAATAATTATTTGCCTGATTGCCGGTCAGAGCTTCTCCCAAATGGATTCTTTTGATGCCGATCCATCAGATTTGGTTTATAATATCTTACAAGGACAGTCAATTTCGGTTTCCAATGTCCAGTTTCAGGGGCACACACGACAAATCGGCTATTTTTACGGAAACGTTGAAAACATTCCGTTTCAAACCGGAATAATCATGTCTTCGGGGCTCGTTAACGGATATGGTCCATGGGGGCCAAATGACACTTTACGTGCAGACTACGATTTTGGGCGACCAGGTGATTCGGACCTGCAGCTTACTTTCACAGCAAGTACAATTAATGACGCAGCAGTTTTGGAATTTGATTTTGTACCATCAAGTGATTGGTTAAAGTTGAAGCTTCTGTTTGCTTCCGAAGAATATGGTTTTGGAACCTTTTCAGCAAATTTCAATGATGGAATTGGAATATATCTCACCGATCCGAATAATATTAAAACCAATATTGCCCGGACACAGAACCAAAACATTTCGGTAAACACAATTAATCCAAACCTAAATTCAACCTTCTATATTAGTAATGGAAACGGATCGCAGGCACCTTACAATTCCAGTAATACCTATTGCCGGTATGACGGTCTAACGAAACCGATTGAAATAAGCGCACAAGTGACTCCCAATCAAATACATCATCTCAAAATTGCAATTGGCGATAGTGGTGACGGCTCATTCGATTCCGCTTTATTCCTGGAAGCATTCAGTATGATGACTGTTGGTTTGAAAGATGATCTGGAATCCAATCTACAGCTTTCACCAAATCCTGTAAATGATCTTCTAACCATAGAAAGCAGCACTGAGAATTTGACCATTCATATTCTTGATCTGAATGGAAAAAATCTACTTACAAAAGATTTGTCAGGTCTTTCAGGATCATTAGACCTTTCTTCTCTTCAAAGCGGAACTTATTTGGTAAAAATCTGTTCTTCAACGAATACGCTTACAAAAAAGATTATAAAGCTTTAGTGTTCATCTCATTCTCTAACTTCAAAAGACGTTCTTTTCAGGGTTCCGAGCAACGAATAAATCTCTATTTTTGCACGGATCATAGTTTCAAACTGTAAATGAGTAAACGTTCAAGAGGTAAATTATTGAAATGGAAGTATTTGTTCTTTCTGTTGGTTACTTTTTGGTTCGCTGGTTTGGTGGTTTTCTTCGCCAATCCAAAAGCAACTCAGCTGTGGTTAACAGAACTGGCAAATGGTCCGGTAAAGCCTATCAAACTTCTCCCCACTCCTGAAATCTGTAAAGTTGATATTACACATGCCTG
>CBFGMW010000187.1:0-5537 GCA_965649925.1 uncultured Fluviicola sp. | reverse complement strand
CAGACTCTACTGTCCATTCCAATGCCCCGTTAGAACCACCAACAATAAGACTATAAATATTATATTCCGTTCCTAAAATAGATAGCCCTGTCCCCCCACTAAGCGAAAACAAACAAGTTGTAGAACTCTGAGACGCACATTCAGAAACTACATTACTAAATATTACAGACTCGGCATCCGTTACCTTAATGGCCTTTTTACCCGTGTGTGATTCATTATCAACTATAATAGCCGGGTCATCTACTTTAAAGAAACGATTGTCCATACAGCTCACTTCCTCAGCATCTTCAAAATCTCCCACCGTAATCTCCTTCAGTTTCGTGTTTGCCGCAACTGCACTTGTGAGTGTATTATTAAAACTGAACAAACTTGCAGAGTAGCGACCAAGCGGATCACGCGTTTCCAGCGTCATTCCATTCGGACTAAACTGTGTGACTTCTGAAACATAAGTCCAGTTCTGTCCATTGACATTCCAATTGCCCTGGTTTACCTGATAGTATGGAGAATAAGATGTAAACACTCCGTCTCTTCTGATATTGGTGTTGTTATCAAAATCAGATTGTGCACGACCAGTTAAATGCGTGAACGATTTCACTGGCCTCCAGTTTCCTTTCGTTCCAATTACATACGGATTGGTAGATTGGTAAGCCCCTTCATTGAAACAATTGCAATACGTTCTCCAATTTTGACCGAATTCAATTGCTCCTGCGTTTAATACCTTACTGAATTGATTGTTGGAAATTCCAATTAAAGGATTTGACAAAGAAGTCATACTTGCCATTGAAGTGCCTTGCTTGTTTCGGTAACCAGAACGAATGATCTTCAATTTTGCATTTGCAACCGTTACCGGGCTTCCTTCTTTATCGATCAACACAATTCCGTTGGAATGCTTTTCAGAAACCCAAGCTTTGATAGCCGTGAAGTTTGTAGCATAAGGGAATGGCTCAACACTTACCTCATCCCCTTCCTGGAAGATATTCTCTGCAGCAGGAATGGTTGTGAATCCGCCACTTGAGAAGCCGGCAACACTGTATTGGAAATTGATATTCTTAGATGCAGGACCCAATTGAGGATATTCCCAATAGGCAGGGTAGTTTAACGAATATACTTTGTCCTCAAAATTCGTTGCAGTTTGAGTAACCAAAACATCACCTGTTTCGGCATCATATGCAAGGTTATTTGTTTCTACTTTTGAACCATCCTGATCTGCACGTGTTGTCTTCAGTATCCCAAAACGATTTACTACTTTATTCAATGTTGCGCTTCTGAAACGGTTTTGTGAAATATCCACTTTCGGGTATATAGAAGGAATAACAATTGGTAGGAAGCCGAGTAGCAAACTGTTCGTATTGAAATCTATACTTCCACCTATTGTACTGGTTTCACTTTCCCTAAAGTCTGCAACAACATCGTACTTTACACCAATTTCAGCCGAACTTACCAAACCATTTGCATTGATCACCTGAACGGTATTGTTCAATTTACCGGCAGAAATACCATCAGAAGTTATTGCATCACTTTGATAGATGTACTCTACTTTCGAGATTGGAAATTCACCGTTCTCAGCGTAAACTTCTTCTCTCTTCGGTTTACCGTGCATATCGTTCAACTCGATCACAAACCCCTGAGTGGCCGTTAAATACTGATATTTCGGCAGCAAAGGAAGAAAGCTATTTGCCGGACGTACATCTGCATCTGAATTATGTACGATTGTAGGGAAGTCTTTTGCAGTATAGAATTCCTTTACAACTTTACCGGTAGCGGTTCTAGTGACATTTGTGCGGGTCAGATCTTTTATTTCAACGCGCGAATACCCAATACTTGGCGATGGGAATTGTGATTCCATAATAGGATCTTCGAGGAATAATTTTTCATCTGTTCCCAGACGTTTAATATTGTTCACTACGTATGGCTGATGCCAAGGATTCTCGTCACCACCTATTTGTGGTTCGTAGGTAGCTACTCCTGATGATGTTCCATCAGTAAGTTTATAGATAAATTCTTGTCCGTATTCATAAGTATCACCGGCAGTACTCATATCACCCCAGTTATCAGACATCAAAATCTTATGTACTCTAGAACCACCGCCGATTTTAGTTCCGGTTGGTTCCTGTAAACGAATAAACGATTTATTCACTACCATATTCGCACAACGACCTTCGTTATAAATTGCTTTATTTGGTCCTGTAAACATCTCTCCAAACGACGAAAACGCCCCAACTACTGAATTTGCAAAATCCATCATTCCCTGCTCAGATCCGTCAGCAACATTTGATGAAGATTCATCATAGATATAACGTGACATCTGTGATCTTCCGAACAGAATAGCTGCTTTCGTAATCGGGCTGTATACAGGAGATAAATCTGCATCTTTCAACTTCTCCGGAAGCAGGGTTATTTTCCCTAAAGACGGATGACCAGGAACATTTTCTATTTGGTCAATTTTTGCCCAAACAGAAACGTAGTCAGCTTTTCCTCTGTCTGCATTATTCATGTTTTCACGGAAATCCATTAAGGCTCTGATATAGATCATTTGCCCTTGAGAAGCGTATTTGCTCAAATCATCACCCGGATCTTTCTTTTCAAAATAAATGGCCATGTTCTCATTCCCTGGTCCGATTGAAACCGATTGGAATTCAGGAGTACCGGTTAGACCTGTCGGGTCGGGAGTTCCACCAACCTGTTCAACAGCCACAATTTTAAACATCTGATTAGCGGGCTTGTGCTGTACAAAACGATAATCATCGGCCTCGTACTCCACCTTTATCTTTCCACCTGAAGGAAGTTTAATATCGGTTAATTGCCATGAAGAGGCATTTATGTTTGCCGTTGCAGCATTCTGATCTGCGTAGGGCCAGTCGGCATTCGTCATTAAGGGGTTCAACGGTGTGTCATCACCTGATGCATTTGGTTTATAAGACCCCCAGCGGTCAACAGCCTTCAAATCATATTTCGGGTTTTCCCCATTATAATTAAAGTGATAGTTACGTGACAGCATCTTATTCGATCCCTGATAGGTAAAGTAAATGTCGGTAAGTGTTAATTTACCATCCTCCACAGTTGAGAGAGGGTCGTCATCATAGTCAATGTGTCCCGGATAATCCTGGCAACGAGTATAGTTGTATTCAAACTCAACCTGCTGAATTGGAGTTGCGTTCGAAAGATTACTGATATTATCGTAATAATCTTTACGCGCATAAAGCGTGATTTTCTTCAAACACTTCATCGCGTTGGCTGTTCCGCCATTCAATCCACCATTTTGGTCAATGGCTGAGTGCCCATCTTTACGAGCTTCCAATTCAAAAACGGCAACATAATTTTTTGTTTCCACCATTTTAACATACCAAAGATCCTTTTCTCCATGAACAATGGAAGCTTTATCATCCGTAAAATCAGTCTTTAAACCTTCATTGTGATAGGCCATGTCTTTCTGGATAGGAGTTCTCCATTGATGATCTGCCACTTTCTCGTAATCAAATTTCACGTAAGTCCCCAAGTCTCCTTGAGAAGGTCCCTGTACATTATCTGCATCCGAATAATCATCACTCAACACAGAAGTTAGCATATAAGAATGGGCATAGGGAGGTGTAATCTGAGAACTGTAATAATTGTCAATTCCTCGCTCGTTATTTACAGTTGCATCGTTACCCCCATAGCCAATAATTCCTTTAAAATCATCTGGGGAAACTTGTCCCGAAGTACCATCCAACGTTTGACCAACTGAAAAAGTGATGTCATTCTGACTGTGATTGTAAGCCGCCAAACCAAAAACATAACGCCTTCCATCCATTCCTAATTGTGTAATTTCAGCGATGTGATGATTTTGAGCACCAGTATAATAACCGCTTTGCAAACTATTCACCCCGAGTCCTGTGAGCATTTCACCATGCGACAAAAAGTACATTTGGTTGTTGGTTCGGATACGTGATGTTCTTTTATTTGTGGTAAGCGGGATGTGATTTGATTCATCCTGCTCCACTTGTTTTTTCAGCTTTGTTAAACCTGGCAGGCCGAATTGAAGTGGGAAATACGCTGTTTGGTTTCCAAAAAACTGGTCACCAACCATTCCGTCAACATCTACAGAGCGTTCGTTCGCTTCCTGAAACGCCACTTCTCCAACAAGATTTGTAGCATCATTTTCAAACTTTACTTCATTCAATGCATCGTTTCTGCTTGACCAAACACCGCTGTTTGAGTTGGTGTAGGAAAATTGCATGTCGGCACCAAAATCAGATAAATTCCCTAAACCAAACTCCAATCCGAATGAACCGGAAACATTATTACTTGAAACCTTTGGATCAAATACATAACCAACATCCGTTCTGAAACCTCTGAAACTTCCACCGGTTCCCTGTGCTTGTACCGAAAACAAGTCATATGTCAATGCGGCTGAAGGCAAATTCAGGCTATACTTAGTAAAACTGCCATCATTATCACGGTTAAAATCCAATAATGCTTTTTCATTGGATTGACCATTATGTAAATAATTGTACCCATAAGCTGGATTTGATTGTGTTTTCCAATCTTCCGGAATCCATTGTCGTGAATAAGAAAGCCCAACTTTGAAAGAAGCATCCAACCCAAACAATGAACCTCCGAGATTTGCACTACCAGAAACTGCAAAACCAAACATGGAAGGTCCGGCAGTTGGTGAATAGTTATGAAGTCCTGCACTATAGGAGCCACCCGCAGTTCCCCTTGGCATAGAAGCATCATCATATTGAGCTATTTTTTCTCCACAATCATCCAGTTTGTAAAATTGCATTGACGATGTAGCACTGTAACTAATATATTGCAGCCCAGCTCTTGAATTCACTGATGATCCAATGGTGGAAGTCAGACTTCTATCTCGTAATTTTTCCTGATTTTCATATTTGGTCTGAAAACTTAAGGATGGTGAAAAAGATGCTCCGTTCTCACTACTTCCTGAAAGTTGGAAGCCAGCGGTTCCCGGAAGACCTAAAAACTTACTGAAAGAATAAGACGGCCCGAAACTGAATTCGGAACTATATCCATTGTAATTACTCCAGTTCACTCCTAAACTAGCGCTCAATGAGCCCTGACCATTGCCTACATTTCCATCGGAAATCTTATATCCAAGTACCTCCAGATAACCTCCGAAATCAACACCTATACTCACCGTTGGTTTCTGATTTATCGTTTTTTCAACTACATCTCCATTAAAATCATCTGGTAAACCCCGCATATTACGCACAATTGCACCCATATTGAGGTTCCATCCCAATCCAACCCAAGTTGCTTCCTGATCCATTGTGATTCCGGAATTGTAGCTAATGTTGATTGGATAACCTTCTACGTCCATCAACGGAATATTATAGGTAAAATCACCCGTAAACGGATCAACCATATCAGAAACACCGATTGGTGTAAACCCCTGAACTTCGGGCTGTGTAGGACCGCCTGCAAACACTTGTGGAGGAGGTAGAAGCGTTGAAATAAAAACAAGCAGCATTGCCCATGCAACTGAACGCGTACTGTTTGTAAAGGTGGATTGTTCTTGTTTCATAATTAATTGA
>CBFGMW010000186.1:0-5542 GCA_965649925.1 uncultured Fluviicola sp. | reverse complement strand
TGGGTTCGTTTTGCTATTACTTCCTTCCATTTCACAGGAGAATATTGGGAACTCCGCTATTACAGCAATGGGAATTGATCAATCTGCCGGGAGTATGGAAGGCAAAGAAGTGCGTTTCGGAGCAACAGCTTCTGCTTATTGGGGAATAACTACAACTGTTACTTCCAACGGTTCGGTAAACGCCATGCACGATAGTTTTACGCCTATTACAGGAGGAATGGCCATGCTAGGAATGATGGCTAATTCGTTCTATGGAGGTGTTGGAGTAGGTTTTCTAAACTTCTACATTTTTATCATACTCGCAGTATTCATTTCGGGGCTTATGGTTGGTCGAACACCAGAATTCCTGGGTAAAAAAGTTGAAGCCAGGGAAGTCAAAATAGCAGCGTTTATTGCTATTCTTCATCCTTTACTTATACTGTCTGGAACTGCGCTATCTGCTTATTTGGTGGATAACAATACGGAAATGGGTTATTGGTACGATGGAAATGCATCTGGTTGGCTGAACAATCCGGGACATCACGGTTTTTCCGAAATGCTTTACGAGTACACATCCGGTGCAGCCAATAACGGTAGTGGTTTCGAAGGTCTTGGTGATAACAATCCGTTTTGGAACATTACCACGGGAATTGTATTGTTGCTAAGTCGTTATCTGCCGATTATAGGACCACTTGCAATTGCTGGTTTGTTGGCGAGCAAAAAACATATCCCTGAAAGTGCCGGCACACTTCAAACAGATACGCCTGTATTTGGGATTATGATTTTTGCAGTGATTTTTATTATCGCAGCTCTATCGTTTTTTCCGGCACTGGCTCTTGGACCATTCGCTGAATATTTCAGTCAAATTCATTAAGAAATCATGAGTAATCAACAAATATCATTGTTCGACCGTCAGCTGGTCAAAGAAGCATTCAAAGAATCCTTTATTAAGCTGAAACCACAAATCATGTGGAAAAATCCGGTTATGTTTACAGTGGAAATAGGAACTGCAGTAATGCTGATCGTATGTCTGTCAATTCTATTCGGGGCAACAAACCAGGGTGGATTCGGATACAATTTGACTATTTTCCTCATTCTTTTTGCCACATTAATCTTTGCCAATTTTGCCGAAGCTTTAGCCGAAGCACGAGGAAAAGCACAGGCAGATAGCCTTCGAAAAACACGTGAGGAAACACCCGCCAAGCAAGTGTTTGAAAATGGAGAGATACGAAACGTCAACTCCTCTCAATTAAAAAAAGGTGATGTTTTCGTTTGTGAAGCGGATGATATTATTCCGATTGACGGGGAGATCATCGAAGGAATTGCAACGATAGACGAAAGTGCGATTACCGGTGAATCTGCTCCGGTTATTCGTGAAGCAGGAGGTGATAAAAGCAGTGTGACCGGCGGAACAAAAGTACTTTCCGACAAAATTAAAGTGGAGGTAACAACCGAACCGGGTGAAAGTTTCCTTGACAAAATGATTGCATTGGTTGAAGGAGCTAGTCGTCAGAAAACACCAAATGAAATTGCACTGACTATTCTATTGGCTGCATTTACACTAATCTTTATTATTGTGTGTGTGACATTAAAGCCATTTGCTGATTATTCCAACACACCCATTACTATTGCAGCGTTCATATCCTTGTTTGTATGCCTTATTCCTACAACCATTGGTGGTTTATTATCTGCGATCGGGATTGCCGGAATGGATAGAGCTTTACGAGCAAATGTAATCACTAAATCAGGAAAAGCGGTTGAAACGGCTGGCGATATCGATGTATTACTGCTGGATAAAACAGGAACAATCACCATCGGAAACCGTAAGGCAACTTCTTTTCATGGACTAAATGGCTCAGATGAAAAACACCTTATTCGTTGTGCTGTATTATCGTCATTAAAAGATGAAACTCCTGAAGGGAAATCGATCATAGAACTGGCGCAGCAATCAGGCCTTGATGTGGAAGCTTTGCGAGCATCGGTATCAGGTGCTACGTTCATCAAATTCACAGCAGAAACCCGAAGTTCGGGAATACAATTCAATGGATCAATTATTCGCAAAGGTGCTTTTGATGCAATCAAAAAAATAGTGGAGTCCGCAGGAAATATTTTTCCTGATAAAGCTACCGAATACGTAAGAGCCATTTCGAGTAATGGAGGAACTCCGCTTGTTGTATGTGAAAATAATCAGGCAGTTGGAGTAATCGAATTGCAGGACATCATAAAACCAGGAATCCTTGAGCGCTTTGAGCGTTTGCGTAAAATGGGAGTGAAAACCGTAATGGTTACCGGTGACAACCCGTTAACTGCGAAATACATTGCTGAAAAGGCTGGAGTAGATGACTTCATCGCAGAAGCTAAACCAGAAGATAAAATGAGCTATATCCGTAAAGAACAGGAAAGCGGAAAACTGGTAGCGATGATGGGAGATGGTACAAACGATGCACCGGCACTTGCTCAGGCTGATGTAGGTGTGGCAATGAACAGCGGAACCCAGGCAGCCAAGGAAGCAGGAAATATGGTGGATTTGGATAACGATCCTACCAAGTTGATCGAAATTGTTGAGATCGGTAAACAATTGCTCATGACCCGCGGCACCTTGACAACATTCTCAATTGCCAATGATATAGCGAAGTATTTTGCAATAGTCCCTGCCTTGTTCATTGCTTCCATTCCTTCGCTGGAAGGTTTGAACATCATGCACCTGAGCAGTCCGCAAAGCGCTATTTTATCAGCTGTAATTTTCAATGCATTGATTATTCCCGCACTGATTCCGCTTGCACTGAAAGGTGTGGCTTACAAACCAATTGGGGCAAGTGCTATTCTGCGCAGAAACTTACTGATTTACGGATTGGGTGGTGTAGTCATCCCATTTATCGGAATCAAATTATTAGACCTTTTTGTGTCATTATTCATTTAAAAAAACAAAATCATGATCAAGAAAATCATTGCCATTAATGTCTTCACGTTCTTGTGTATGTTATTGCTTTCAGTAACATATCCCTTGGTGATTTCTGCAATTGCACAACTTGGACCGAACCATGGAAAAGGGGAAGTTCTTTCCCTGGATGGAAAAACGGTCGGATTTCGTCGTGAAGGACAATCCTTTACCGGCGAAAGCTATTTCTGGGGAAGACCTTCGGCGGTTAATTATAACGGTGCCGGAAGCGGCGGAAGTAATAAAGGACCTTCTAATCCCGATTATTTGAAAGAAGTAGAGGCTCGAATTGATACGTTCCTTTTGCACCATCCTTATCTCGATAGAAAAGCTGTACCCGCTGAAATGGTCACTGCTTCCGGTAGTGGATTGGATCCGCATATTTCACCGAAAGCTGCCGCCGTGCAAGTGAAACGTGTGTCGTTGGCAACAGGAGTGGATGAACAAACGCTTCAGTCGCTGGTAAAAAAACATACCGAACAACCGCTGATCGGAGCCTTCGGTCCTTCAACTGTAAATGTGCTGGAACTGAATCTGGCATTGAATAATCTTAAAACTAGAATCCGCTAAAGCGGACATTAAATAATCTGCGAGAAGTGGATTGAACATAAATTAAATAAAGCAACATGAAAAAAATCAGTACTTGCATTGCAATAGCAATCAGTTTACAACTTTCCGCTCAGGAAAAAGAGGAAGCACCAAAAATCCCGTTTGATGGAATAGATGCTACTTGGCAAAATGGAAGTGATAGAAGAACAGAAAATATTTGGAGCGAAATGAAATATTTCACTCCCTCGTTGATGATAGATGTGAATTATACCTATTCGTTCAATAATCCAAACGATAACACCGTTGTTGGTTCAACTGCCTTAACCCGAAACAATGAAGTTCAACTTTCAGCACTTCATTTTGGAGGCGATTTCAATTATAAAAATGCGCGCGGTCGTTTTATGACTCAATTTGGAACGCGTTCTATTGTTGTTCCAAGAAACGATTACAGTCCATACAAGGGTCAGTACCAGTTGGCTAACGTATACCGTAACATCAGTGAAGCCTATGCTGGTTATCATTTCAATAAGTGGTACGGAATCAATGTTGATGCCGGGTTATTTATGTCCTACATTGGTTTGAATTCCTTCTACCAGACGGAAAACTGGGAATACCAGGCTTCTTTTACTTCTGATAACACACCTTGGTTCTTCAATGGGGTTCGTGTTCAAATTCACCCGACTAAAAATCTAAAAATAGAGCCCTGGATTATTAATGGCTGGCAGAGTTACGGTAAATTCAATACGCAGCCGGGTGTGGGAGGAAATATTACGTGGATGTCGGACAACAGTAATCTTAAATTGTTGACAAACAATTATTATGGGACTTATGCCGCTGGCTTGAAAGATAGAAAGCGGTTCCATTCAGATAACAGTATTTTGGTGCGTTATTTCAATCGCCCGGAATCTAAGAAAATCAGCAGAATGGCATTTTCACTAACCGGCGATTTCGGTTTCGAGAAAGGTGGCGGCGTAAATGGTCTTAGAAACGGAGATAGTCTTGAGGGACCTGCACAGTATTTTGCCAGTGTCATGTTTTATAACAGAGTTTGGTTCGGCAAAAATAAGTTTGCCTGGACAGTTGGCGGGGGTGTAATGACGAACCCCGGAAGATACCTGGTTCTTTATCCTACGGGACAAGCGAGTCCATTACCAAATGCTTCAAATCCAACTCAAACGGAGGGAGCATTTCCTTTCAGTGCGAGCCCGGGTGATCAATTCAAAGGTTGGGATTGTTCAACAAACATCGATTTCATGCCAAATCAAAGTATTACCTTTAGAATAGAAGCAGTTTACAGACATTCTTCAGTTCCTTACTTTGCTGGTGCCGGAGGTGTAACTTCGCAAACAGGTTACTCAACGACTGTACTTGATCCGGCGTGGCGACCTGATTTGGTGAAATCGGAATTCAGAATTATTGCGGCTTTGCTGTTCAGAATATAGAAAATGTAGTTACATACTACGCTGATGATAAACGTTATATTGGTTCAAACAGTCATGTCTATATTAGATGTGGCTGTTTTGAAGTTTAATGCAAATTATGACAGAAAAGGAAAATAACGTCCAGCATTTCCTTGATTTAATCAAGCGATCAAGACGGGGGAAATTCAAGATTTATATCGGAATGAGTGCAGGGGTAGGAAAGACTTACCGGATGCTCCAGGAATCTCATGCCCTGCTTAAAAGTGGTATTGACGTAAAAATCGGTTACATCGAAACACATGATCGTGAAGAAACCAAATCACTTTTAGTAGGATTACCCATCATTCCGAGAAAACATATTTTTTACAAAGGGAAAGATGTAGAAGAAATGGATCTTCAGGCGATCATCAACCTACGTCCGGAAGTAGTGATCGTGGATGAACTGGCACATACGAATGTTGACGGCAGTAAGAACAAAAAGCGTTGGCAGGATATCATTGATATTCTTGAAGCGGGAATTAATGTAATTAGCGCCGTTAATATTCAGCACATGGAAAGTCTGAATACTGTAATTCGTCAAATTACTGGAATTGAAGTTGAAGAACGCATTCCTGACAGCGTTTTGCACATGGCAGACGAGGTGGTGAACATCGAT
>CBFGMW010000185.1:0-5577 GCA_965649925.1 uncultured Fluviicola sp. | reverse complement strand
AACTGTTCTTCCGTGGATAGTTCCATAGCCGGTTACAACTCCATCACCAGGACTTTTTAATTTCTCCAGCCCAAAAGAAGTTGCCCTGTGTTCAACAAACATCCCGATTTCATTAAAAGAACCGTCGTCCAAAAGTAAAGTAACGCGCTCCCTGGCTGTCAATTTTCCTTGCTGGTGTTGTTTGTCAATTCTCGCTTGACCACCACCAACATGCGCTGCAACTCGTTTTTCTACTAATTCTTTTGAACGGTCTTTCATGATTTTTTCTTTTCGGAACAACAAAGATACATTTTCACCTTACTGCAACAAGTTCCAACCGGCGCGAGAATTGAAATTAGTTGAAATTTTCTCCGTTACCAGGTACGGAAAATCGCAACACAGCTTTTTCGAATTGCTTTTCCCGCTACGGAATATCTCAACCCCCAAACTAGATTTACTTCAAAATTCAAAGCCATGAAAAAACTAGTTACCCTTACCATATTGATCCTTGCCCTTGGATCTTGTACCATTCAAAAACGTTTGTACACAGGAGGGTATTCTATGGATTTTCACTCGAAATACAAATCAGTAAAAACTGATCCGGAAGCACAATCTAAATTTGCTACAGATATTAAACCTGAAATTGG
This sequence comes from uncultured Fluviicola sp., assembly GCA_965649925.1. Taxonomy (GTDB): domain Bacteria; phylum Bacteroidota; class Bacteroidia; order Flavobacteriales_D; family Crocinitomicaceae; genus Fluviicola. The sequence continues at coordinate 4,951 of CBFGMW010000185.1, read as the reverse complement.
TGCTGGAAAATCTTTTTTGGTTGCCGATTCGGTCATCATCGGCAAAATTGAAACTACAGAGCCACTGGAGAAAGTTGTCTCGAAACAAGAGAAACATTCTTTTGGAAATAAAGTCGTTCAGCCCGCGAGAACGTTTTTGAAAAAAACAATTCCTGTGACGTCCTTGCAGACCAAGCAGAAAATGACTGAAGTGAAAGAGTTCAAAAATCAAACAGAACGAATGTCAAGTCCGGGGATAAGAGATTGGGATGTTGACTGGGGCACCTGGATAGGTTTTGTTGTGATTGTAACCCTTCTTGCTTTGTACTTCATTTATCCCACTTTTGGTTTAGTGATGGAAGCAATTTTAGCCATAGCGGTATTAATTTGTTTTGTTTGTCTGATCTGTTGGATCATTTCAGCTTTAGGGAATTTCGAATGGTTCTGGAGTGGAAGGTAAGTTGTTTTTAATTGGCTGTCTGCCGGAATATATTTTTCCCTTTGCTAATCTTGGTTGAAATGCGGTCTAACGCTCCAATTTTATTAATTTTGTGGTCGTTTTCAGAAACACAATTTTTTAACTCAGAAAAAGCATAGCAATGAGTAACAAGTACAAGGAATACAATGGTTTAGATTTGCCTAACGTAGCAAAAGTGGTATTGGATAAATGGAATAGTGAAAACATTTTCCAGGAATCCATTATTAGCCGTGAGGGAAATGAACCGTATGTTTTCTTTGAAGGACCGCCATCTGCAAACGGATTGCCGGGAATTCACCACGTAATGGCTCGTTCTATAAAAGACATTTTCTGTCGTTATAAAACATTGAAAGGTTACCAGGTAAAACGTAAGGCCGGATGGGATACTCATGGTTTGCCGGTTGAGCTTGGTGTTGAGAAAGAATTGGGGATTACCAAGGAAGATATCGGAAAAAAGATATCGGTTGAAGATTACAACAAAGCCTGTAGAGAAGCAGTAATGCGCTACACGGATATTTGGAATAAACTCACCGAACAAATGGGTTATTGGGTAGATATGAACGATCCGTACATTACCTACGAACCAAAATACATGGAATCTGTTTGGTGGCTTTTGGGTCGTTTGTACGAGAAAAATCTTATGTACAAAGGCTACACCATTCAACCGTATTCACCGGCTGCCGGAACCGGTTTGTCGTCGCACGAATTAAACCAGCCGGGTTGTTACAGAAACGTAAAAGACACGACTGTTGTAGCACAGTTCAAAATTGCAGGCGGATCGCTTTCCCCCTTTGGAGGGGGTGCAGGGGGAGGACAATTTCCTGATAATTCTTTCTTTTTGGCCTGGACAACAACACCCTGGACACTTTCGTCAAACACCGCATTGTGTGTCGGACCGAAAATCGATTACGTTCTGGTTTCAACATTCAATCAATACACTCATGAACCAATTCAGGTTGTTTTAGCGAAGGATTTGCTTTCGTCTCATTTCGGAAAAGGATTTGTTGCCGTTGAAACGGAAGCTGATTTAGCTTCTTACGATCAATCCGGAAAGAATATCCCGTTTACCTTTCTTGGCGAATGCAAAGGCTCTGAGCTGGTAGGAATCCGATACGAACAACTTTTACCGGGTGTTCTTCCTGCTGAAAAACCGGAAGAGGCTTTCCGTGTAATTTCGGGAGATTTCGTTACAACTTCAGACGGTACGGGTATCGTTCACATTGCACCCACTTTTGGTGCTGATGATGCGAAAGTGGCGGCTGAAGCTGGTGTTCCGGCTATGTTAATCAACGACGGAAACGGGAACTTGGTTCCTTTGGTCGATTTGCAAGGAAAATTCAGAACGGAAGTTGCTCATTGGGGAGGCTTGTACGTGAAGAATGAATATTATGATGAAGCAGACATGCCGGAAAAATCGGTCGATGTTCTGATCTCGATCTACCTGAAAGAGCAAAATCGCGCTTTCAAAGTAGAAAAATACGAACACAGTTACCCGCATTGCTGGAGAACTGACAAACCTGTTTTGTACTACCCGTTAGATTCCTGGTTTATCAAGGTAACGGATGTGAAAGACAGAATGATTGAGTTGAACAATACCATCAACTGGAAACCGGCTTCTACAGGAACCGGACGTTTTGGTGAATGGCTGAAAAACGCTAACGACTGGAACCTGTCGCGCTCACGTTACTGGGGAATTCCAATTCCGATCTGGTCAACAGAAGAAGGCGACGAGCGTATCTGTATTTCATCCGTTGAACAATTGAAAGCGGAATGTGATAAAGCGGTTCAGGCTGGCGTGATGTCTTCCAATCCTTTGGCTGATTTCGTTCCGAATGATATGTCGGAAGAAAACTATGCTCAGATTGATTTGCATAAGAATTATGTGGATCAGATCACATTGGTAAGTTCAACAGGAAAACCAATGCAGCGCGAAAGTGATCTGATAGATGTTTGGTTCGATTCAGGTGCAATGCCTTATGCACAATGGCATTATCCGTTCGAGAATAAAGAATTGATTGATAATCGGAAAGCATATCCAGCCGATTTCATTGCGGAAGGAGTTGACCAAACACGTGGCTGGTTCTATACACTGCACGCAATTGCAACCATGGCTTTCGATTCGGTAGCGTATAAAAATGTGGTTTCGAACGGATTGGTCCTGGATAAAAACGGCCAGAAAATGTCGAAACGACTGGGTAATGCGGTTGAACCATTCGAAACATTGGCGAAATACGGGCCGGATGCTACGCGCTGGTACATGATCACGAACGCACAGCCATGGGATAACCTGAAATTTGATGCCGACGGAATTACGGAAGTTCAGCGCAAATTCTTCGGAACGCTGTACAACACATATTCGTTCTTCGGTTTGTATGCCAATATCGATGGCTTCAAATATGCAGAAGCAGATGTTCCGCACAACGAACGACCTGAGATCGATCGCTGGATCATCTCGAAATTAAATACATTGATTGCACAGGTTGATGAGGCTTATGCAACTTACGAACCTACAAAAGCCGGACGTTTGATCCAGGAGTTTGTTTCTGATCAATTATCCAACTGGTACGTACGTTTATGCAGAAGACGATTCTGGAAAGGTGATTACACAACAGATAAAATCTCCGCTTATCAAACATTGTACACTTGTTTGGAATCGGTTGCGATCATGAGTGCGCCAATTGCGCCGTTCTATTCCGATTTGTTGTTCTCGGATCTAAACGCCATGAGCGGAAAGCACGATGTAAAATCGGTTCATTTGGCGTATTTCCCGCAATCGAAATCAGAATTTATTGATTCAGATCTTGAGGCGCAGATGGAAATTGCACAAAATGTTTCTTCGTTAGTTCTTGCACTTCGCAAGAAAGAAAGAATCAGAGTGCGCCAGCCATTACAAAAGATTATGGTTCCTGTGTTGGATGATCAGTTTGCGAAGAATATCGAGCATGTAAAAGATTTGATCCTTTCCGAAGTAAATGTGAAGGAATTGGAGTTGCTGGCTCATGAGAACAATGTTTTCGTGAAATCGATCAAAGCTAATTTCAAGACTATCGGTCCGAAATACGGGAAGCAAATGAAATCGATTGCAGCACTGGTGGCCGGAATGGATCAGCATGCTATTGCAGAAATTGAGTCTGATAAAGGCTGGACAGGAACTGTTGACGGCGAAGCAATTGAATTAACGTTGGAAGATTTTGAAATCAGAGCAGAGGATATTCCGGGATGGTTAGTTGCATCTGAGAACGGATTGACTGTGGCTTTAGACAGCACTATTTCTGACGAATTGCGCCAGGAAGGAATTGCACGCGAGTTGGTAAACAGAGTTCAGAACCTGCGTAAAGATTCCGGATTGGAAATAACGGATAAGATTATTTTGACCATTTCAACCAGTGAAAGCATCCAAAAAGCCCTGGCGAATAATCAATTATATATCTGCGAAGAGGTTTTGGCCAATGAAATTCGATTCAACGATCAGGTTTCAAATGGAACAAGTACGGACATTGAAGCGGAAGGGGATACGCAAATTGCTTTGGAAAAGGCCTAGCCATTTGTTAAAATAGTTGGTAATTGAGTGTTTAGAGTGTTAAAAAATATTCTTGAATTGAATTCTTGATTATTTTTATCGTGCTATTATATTCTCTTTGAGAACGGCACATTCTTTAACCCTAATTACCAACTGCTTTAAAGTACGTCGGATATTTCTTGTTTTTGAAAGTAATGTTTTATTCAGAATAGAATAGTTGTCATTAATTAACACAATTTACTATTATGAAGAAGATTACTTTATTACTCTTCTGCGGAACCGCGCTATTTGGGTTTTCGCAAAATTCCAGAGGTTTGCACCCCGCAAACCCAAATCATTTACCATCAAAACCTGCAACTGAGTTCTCGTTCGATGCCGAAAAAACACTTTTGTGTCAGGATACGCTGCGCTATACACAGGCGAAGGAACAAATTTTGGGAAATAGTACCTTTAATTCCCTGGATATTTGGGAAGCAGATAACGAAGGGCTTTCTCAAACATTTTTGAATTCGGGAAGCGTTATTCTCCGGGGAATAGAATTTTTCGGAATGAATAATATTGTAGACGGAACACCAACGGTTACAGTTACAGCATCGGTATACAACGTAAATGCCGGATTTACTCCTACAACTTTAGTAACCAGTGGTACGGTTACGTTTACCAGTGATGTGGAAGCATATCATTACGTTACTTTCGCCTCTCCTGTTACGGTAACAGGTAATTACGCAGTTGCAATCCAGGTAACAAGTGCCGATGGAATTGTTACGGTATACCTTAACAATGCTTTGGCTGGACAATCGTATGATGAATTATACGCTCGTTTTAAGTCAAGTTATTATGCAAGTTCAAACGGAAACTGGATTACTGTTCCTACTTTTACTGAGCTCGGTAACTTCAATTTTGAAGCTTTGATTTCTCCCATGGTTTCGTATACCTTAAATAGTGGGGCTTCTTATACATTTACATACGACAAT
>CBFGMW010000184.1:0-5579 GCA_965649925.1 uncultured Fluviicola sp. | reverse complement strand
ATTTGTGAATTCTATGTAGTAGTATCCGATTGATCGTTTTTGGCAATCGGTTTCTTTGTTTTCGTACATTTGACTCAACTTCTTCGCCAGAAACCATGAAATGTTTTTCGTTTATTTGTCTTTTTTGCCTGCTTGTTAGCTGTGACTTCGTTACAGGATCTTTTGATAAAGTGATCACCGAAACACTTACCACCTATACCATGGAGCCGCTGAACAAATATGGGAAAGATTATAAGCTAGACAGAAGAAACAAAAAACCGAAACGTTTCGATGTTGTAGAGTTTGATTACACAGATCAGTTTTATGATAGCAACGATTTTTATTCCGATAAACGACATGTAAGCCGGGTAATAGGTTTGCCCGAAGAAGATATCGAAATCCGAAAAGGAATAGTGTTCATTAACGGAGTGAAATTGGAAGAGCCATTCTTGTTGGATTCGCTGCGTTCTGATGACGACATGTCGAAAATGCATTTGAAGGAAAAAGAGTATTTCGTAATGGTCGACTGTCGAAAAATGATCTTTCAGGATTCTACAACTCTGGATGTTGAGCATAAAGCATATGACTCCCGAAAAATTGGAATTGTTCGGGGTGGTTTGATTGCTGGGATAACGAGTCTGAAGTAGAATTGGCAAGTGAATTTGTCTGAATATTCTCTTTCCCGTATCTTTGTACCGATTACTGAATTTGTTCATGCAATACCGGTCTAAAAATCTTTTCCTTACCAGTCTTTTGGGAAGTTTATTTCTGATAGGGGTTTCCTGGTTTTCCAAATCTTCCAAGCCGGCTATTACAAAAAGAGAACGCCTGGAACTGGCTCGTTTGGATAGCTTGAAATTGCAAACTGATACTTTCCGCTTTGTAGACGAATCAAGAAACCGGGAAATTCCTTATGTAAGTTACCGTCCAACAAAATTTGATTCGCTAAAACCCATTAAACTGGTGGTTTTTAGTCACGGTTACGGAAAGAACTTCCAGCGAAATTATTTGGGATATACCTTCATTACCAAATACCTTGCACGACACGGATATTGGGTTTTGAGTATCCAGCACGAACTTCCGAATGACGAACCGTTGGCTTTTGGGCCAAATCTTTTCGAAGATCGTTACCCGGTTTGGGTTCGGGGAATGGAATCTATTCGTGCAACAATTGCTCATTTCAAAAAGAATAACCCTAATGTTGCTGTCGCTTCGGTTGATTTGGTAGGTCATTCAAACGGTGGCGACATGTCTGTTCTGGCGGCAACAAAGTATCCGAACGAATTTAGGAAAGTTATTGCGTTAGACAATTTGCGTTGTCCATATCCGCGCTGCGTTGAACCGAAATTCCTCACGCTGCGTTCGTGTGATAAAACGGCTGATGAAGGAGTGATTCCTGATAAATTACTATGTGATAGTTTAGGAATTAAAGTAGTTCAATTGAAGAAGGTCAAACACAATGATATGACCGATTATTCGCTAAGAAGTCAGAAGAAGCAAATGATCAAATACATTCAGAAGTTTTTGAAAGACTGAATTATTTGCAAAAGAGAAAGCTAATCTTTTAATATTACCCACTTTTTGTCTTTGGGTTCTTCTGCATTAGGAGGTCTTACATTTCCTTTCATTGTAACATCACAAGCTCCAAATTCAATAAAATTCTTTTGAGCATTCTTGAGTGACACTCTATTTGCGCCACCTGCATAAGTTGGGTCGTTCAGCTGAGTAAGATCATCCTCCCAGAAACAAACCGGGCAAATGATGTAACTCCCATCTGGTTCTTCTGTGTAGGTTTTGTGACCACAGCATGGGCAGGCAAATTTGGCATTAATGGTCAAAATAAAAAGTGCTTTTTCAAGCGCTTCTTCATCAAATCCAATATGAGGTTTTGTTTGAATCCATTTTTCTTTAAGGTCGTTGGACAAAGAATTAATCGAAGAGTCATCATCGATTATTATATAGTTCAGATTTTCCGTTTGTCTTTCTGCCCATTCCTTAATTTCGGTACCACGATCAAGTAACTCGTTTAATTTTGTTTTGTCATTGAGCTTTGATATTTTCTCGAAAATGATTCCACGTCTTTCAAAGATTCCTTTCCAGTCATCTAAGTTGTAGTTCACTCTATGCGTTGTTGTCAACACGATAGAAGCGTTGGTTTTTTTATAAAGGATCGACAGGTTTTTCAAAGCATTTTCATTAAGCTTCATAAATCCATCGGAATCGGTTTCAACCTTTCTCCATGGAGGAGTCGTTTCTAATACTCCATCAATATCCAATAGTATTATCATTCCTTTTCTTGCTGTATTTTGGAATTCAACTGTTCAACTGAAAATCGTACATCCTAATCGTATTCTCCAAACCGAAATACAATGCGTCCGAAATAAGTGCATGCCCAATCGAAACTTCATCCAGTTGGGGCAGACTTTGCTTGAAGAAACGCAGATTGTCTAAACTCAGGTCATGTCCGGCATTGATCTCAAGGCCAAGTTCCAACGCCAGTTTTGCGGCTTCAATATAAGGCTGAACCGCCTTTTCTTTATTGATTGGAAATTCTTCAGCGAATGGCCCGGTATATAACTCAATTCTGTCTACTCCGGTTTTCGCTGCATACTCGATATTTATCAAATTTGTGTCAACGAAAATGGAAGAACGAACACCAAGCGCCTTGTATTCGGCAACCAAATCCTGAAGTAAATGAAGATGCTCCTTTGTATTCCATCCTGCGTTACTCGTTAGTACATTAGGCGGATCAGGGACCAAAGTAGCCTGTGCAGGTTTTATCTCGCGGATTAATTTCATGAAACGTTCATCCGGGTAACCTTCAATATTGAATTCTGTCTTAACGACTGATGCCAGGTCGTAAGTGTCCTGAGTTGTTATATGTCTTTCGTCCGGACGTGGATGAACTGTAATGCCATGAGCACCGAATCGTTCACAATCAATAGCAACCTGAACTACGTTTGGAGTGTTTCCTCCGCGTGCATTTCGGATGGTTGCTATTTTGTTGATGTTAACGCTCAATTTTGTCATGACAGATCATTTATTCTCAAAATTACGTTCTTCCTTTAAATTCCCGTTAAATTATTTCCGGGAAAGCAAAAAAAGAGTTGAAAATTGGGCAGGTTCAGCTATTTTTAGCTACTTTGGCTTATCATGATAGCAAAAGAAGTTATTACAGAAGAGATACCTCCGTTATTGCATACAGACACAGGTGAAAAAGCGCTTCATTGGATGGAAGAATTCAAAGTTTCACACTTACCGGTGCTGAAAAACGGCAATTTCGTAGGCTTGATCTCTGAATCAGATATTTTAGACAAAAAAGATCTCGACCACTCGCTGGACGTTCTTTTTGATCATTTGCCGCGACCATACATCGGAGAGAATGCGCACGTTTACGAAGTGCTTTCTAAAATGTACGAGCATAAAATTTCGGTGCTGCCCATTTTAGATGCTAACGAAATGTATTTGGGTTGTACTTCCGTTCATCAACTGATGAATCTTATTGCGAATACATCGAGCATCAAGGAATCGGGAGGAATTGTGGTTCTGGAAATGAACAAACACGATTATTCCCTGGCACGTATTGCTCAAATTGTAGAGAGCGACAATGCCCGGATTCTTTCTACGTACATTATGTCGTCGGCAGATTCAACGAAGATAGAAGTAACATTGAAGATTTCGGAAACCGATTTGTCGCGGATCATTCGATCATTCGAACGCTACGATATGGTAGTGAAAGCAAGTTTTCAGCGCTCCACAGATCAGGACGATGTGCAGTACCGTTATGATGCACTCATGAATTACCTAAACATGTAACATGAGAGTTGCTATTTACAGTAAAAAGGTCAACAAGCAATCACTTACTTTGTTCCACATGCTGATTCAGAAAATGGCTCAGTTCGGATGGACAATTGTTGTAGAGAAACAACTCAGAGAATATTTATTGCAAAAAGGAAATTGCGGTGTCCCGATGGAAGAATTCAGTTCTCACGAAGATTTTGCGAAAGGAATTGACCTGGCATTCAGTGTCGGCGGAGACGGAACGTTTATCAAAACCGTTTCCTATATCCGTGATTCGGGAGTTCCGATTATTGGTATTAATTCCGGCAGATTAGGATTCCTTGCAAACATCGGCATTGACTTTTTCGATGAAGCCATGCAAATGGTGAAAGACAAACGCTATGATTATCAGCAAAGAAGTCTTTTGCGTGTAGAAACCGAGCGAAATATCTTTGGTTCAGAGAATGTGGCTTTGAACGAAGTTGCGTTGCTGAAAAAAGAAACTGCAAGTATGATTACTGTGCATACTTATTTGGAAAGTATGTACCTCAACTCTTATTGGGCGGATGGATTGATCGTCTCAACACCCACCGGTTCAACGGCTTATAGCTTGAGTTGTGGCGGACCAATTGTTACTCCCGGTTGCCAGGTTCACATACTAACACCAATTGCACCGCATAATTTAAACGTGCGGCCAGTGGTTGTTCCGGATAAAATGCCCATTCAATTAAAAGTAGAAGGAAGAGAACGAAACTATTTGCTTTCGCTCGACGGAACTTCAAAAAACATTAAACAAAGTGAGGAAGTTATTATCCATAAAGCCGACTATATGATTAATGTAGTTAAATTAGAGGACACTAATTTCTTAGATACCATTCGCAATAAAATGCTTTGGGGTATCGATAAACGAAACTAATACTATGAAACCGAAAAGAACGTCGTTGGCGGATATTGCGGAAAGCTTGAATATTTCAAAATCCACAGTTTCTTTTGTTTTAAACGGAAAAGGAGCTCAATTCAACATCAGTCAGAATACCCAAAAGCTTATCCTGGAGAAAGCCAAGGAACTGAATTATGTTCCGAATTTCTTCGCGAAAGGACTGCGTGAAGGAAAAACACAAACCATTGGTTTGGTATTGGCTGATATTTCAAATCCATTCTATTCCGAATTAAGTAAATCTATCCAGGAATCACTTTACGAACAAGGATACAGTTTGTTTATTGTTAGTACCAACGACGATCCCGGAATGGAAATTAAGCTGATGCGCGATTTAATTCTTCGCTCGGTTGATGCATTGATTATTGCTCCGTGTAACGGAATTCCGGATTTGAAACCGGTTTTGGATGAAACACCTATTCCGGTTGTTTGGGTAGATCGTATCGGAGATGAATTTGCCGATTTCGTTGGAGTTGACAACAAAGAAGAGGCAAGTAGAATTGTCTCATTGTTCTCTTCCAAACCAAAGAAAATTGGTATTGTGCATCCGGTACTTTCCGATGTTATGACGATTCAATTACGGATTCAGGGGGTTGTGGACGCGTGCGATCAAGCAGGAATACCTTATGAGATTAGCTCGGTAAATGAGGAACATGGAAAAGTGAACGCACCAATTGCTGAAATGCTGAAAAAAGGAGTTGATTCCATTATTTCTTTGAACAATAAAGTGACTTTAACTGTTTTGGGTGAACTGAACGAGATGAAATTGTCGGTTCCGAAAGATGTGAAACTGATTTCGTTCGATGACAGCGAAGCCTTTGCTTATTTTTCACCGGCTATAACTGCAGTTCGCCAGCCAATTAAACAGATTGGTATTGAAACA
>CBFGMW010000183.1:0-5614 GCA_965649925.1 uncultured Fluviicola sp. | reverse complement strand
TGCCGGCCGCAGCGCATTCGCGATCGAAGCCGCCGCGTTCACCAGCAACAATTGTGGATGCCAGTCCAATTCGGCCGCCCTTCGGATGGCGCGGGCCGAGATCGGCGGCGCGCAATTGAGCACGAGCACTTCGGCGCCGGAGTTCTTGAGGATGTAAAAACTGTAATTCTCGTTCGCATTCTAACAATTCATTCAAAGATAAAGAGCTGAGACACAATGTGGCACTAAACTCCTGCTCTCCGCGTTTCAATGAAATGGGAAGAATTACAGTAGGACCTTGTTGAATCGTTTTCATACTTTTTTGAAAAGGTTTGAAGGACTGGCTCCTACATTCGAATAGTGCTTAGTCTCATGCTGGATTTTTTGAAATATTGCCTGCTGTTCTTCGGCTGTTGCTGCTCTGCCCGCTTCTAGCAAGATCAAACGAAGCGCAATGAATTGCCGGACAACTTCATAATAAGTTTGATCTGCTTCAGAAATTCGGGAACCGAAATAACTCAGGACCAGTAATTGTTCTTGTTCTGTGGATAGTTTCAGCAGGTGTACAAGTGTTGCCAGATCCGATAGCTCAAAGCTAGTGGTAGTATTTCCCCAATCATCTAAATCAAACTCCTCTGTAATTCCGTTGCTGTCCCATGTGAGATTTTTTAATGTTAACTCATTGTAAGACATTATATTTCGATTAGCAATCTTAAGTAATAATTCAAGTGAATGGTAGTGTTCAATAAATACAGATCCACCATCTTTCAAATGTTCTGTGATAAGTTTCATGCCTTTTTTAAGCAGGTCTGTGGTGTTATGTGACGGATGACAGTCAATCGATTTTTCAGGAGGATTGTAAGCGGTAATGGTGCGCAATAAATTCGCTAATGCCACTATGGTGAAAGGTTTTCGTTTTTGCATCCATTGGGGATCTCTATCCAGTAATTCTTGTAACGAAATTGCTTTTTTATTGTGTTCCGTAAGTTCGCGCATGACCTGTGTAAATGTTGGCTTTGCCATGGCATTTAAGGCTTCTTTTACCAGTGCAATACACTGCCAGTATTTACCAGGATCTGTGCTTACATCGGGGGTTCCATCAATCTCAGGAGAGAAGTCAGTGAATTTGCATGTCCCGGATACATTCTCTTGTTGAATAGAAGCATAGTTTTCGCAGTTAGAAAAGGAACTTATTGCGTAGCGAAGGCTGGAAATGATTTTTGCCAAATAGATCTTTTGCTCTTCTTTTTCTGTCAGTTCACGTCCAAAATAATGCTGCAAAAACAGTTCCGGCATTCCTTCAGAAAAACTGGTTATTAGACAAATAACGGCCATGTCAACGTAAGGATCCCCTACTCCTAAGTGTTCCAGATCTATGAACCAGAAATTTGTACGGTCAAAAAGAATGTTTCCTCCATGAAGATCGTGATGAACGAGCGTGTCTTTTGTGAGAAGTTGTTCCAATCCAGTAAGGAGTTCCATAGTAGCGCTTACTAAATGAAATCCTTTTTCCTTTGCTAAGATATTTTGTATACGCTCTCTGCTGTCATTCGGCAAACCAGATGCGGATATGGTTGCGTTGATGAGTTCGTTAGAAGGATATGTTTCGTGCAAACTGCGCAGTTTCAGTGCTAAATTCCGTCCCATTTCATTGGTGAATCCTTCTGTCCATTTCGGGATTTGATCATCTATAAACTGTGAAATAATTACGCCTTCTTCCGAACTGCCATAATACATAAAGGGGCTAATCTGTTTTTTTTCCATCAATTCGTGCGCCTTTACTTCATTTTCCCGATGAATAGGATTGCTTTGAAGGTCCGTTAATCGGAAAACGTATGCTGTTTGCTCTATAGTAAGCATGAAATTTTGAGCGGTCAGGGAAAATCCGCTGGTAATGGGTTCAATAGAAAAGCTTGCAGAAGGTGTAAGATCAAATGCTTTCACAAGCACTTTTGCAATGTGTGCTACGGTGTCTTCCGAGCAATTATCACTCAGCATCCTGGAAATATGATCTTTTACAAATGTATAGGACATGTATGTATTGGTTTTATTCGGGTGAGTTGTTTTCGGCTAACTTCCATTTGGTCACAATTGTTTCTATTGGTTCATTTACTGCTGACCAGGATAGCGTTAATTCGTTGTTTACACAATTGACCTGCAATTCGCTTAGATTCATCGGGTAAGCAGTTTGATGAGTAAGAATATCAACGGCGAAACTATTTTCGTTCATTGTATTGAGCTTTCCGAGCCAAATGATGCAGGATTGAAGAGTGGTTATAATTTCTTCAGAGCTGGCTAACGCAAAGTTTTTGTAGAAAAACGGTGCACGATCCCGGTGATTAATCAATACAGAAATGTATCCATCGGGAGTAATGATGCACTGTCCTTTGAATGCTTGATTGCAAAGAGAGTTACTCAATCCGCTGATGTTGCTGAGTTGCCAGCAACCGGTTAGTGTTTTCGTAGACACTTGAGAGGTTGATGTGAGCGGTTTCCAGCTTACTTTCTGATAATCTGCCGAGCCAAATTGCCCGTCTTCCGACAAAATAAGCGGCGATGTGAGCAATGTAAGGTTGTTGTTGTGATTTTCTAAATAACGTGTGAGTATTTTTCCTTCGGTATCTGGCTGAAGGCTAAGTTCAACCGAATGGGAAACAATTCCTTTGTCTACCCGGTAATTTCCTGTGTAGGCAACATAAGTTAACAGCTCTTCTTCTGTGAGCCAGCTTTCTAAAAGTGAATTTCTGCGTTTCGGATGCCACAAATGAGCCGCCATGTGCCCGGTTTCCGTATAAATGATGAATCCTTTTGGAGTTGTACCCAGCGGATACAAATGCACATCTGCTGTTCCTTCGAATACCCGGTCAAGCGCATAAACACCAGGTGTTACCAATTGTGATTGTGCTGTTGCCTCTTCTGTACAACAGTTGTTTAACAAGTCTACAAATCCTTGCTGCGGTCGAATAAAGAACAAGTGAGTTCCTTCGACTTCTTCGTATCTGCATCGCGATGTGGTCAGTTCTTGCCATTGTACGATAACGGCCGGGTCTCGAATGAGTATATCGTTACTAGCTTGGACCATGTAGATGGGCGTGGTTATGGTTTTCGTTTTGTCGAAAGTATATGCTTTACACAATCGCACGTCATTCATCAATGCTTCCGGAGAAATAACAGGCAATCCACTTTCTTTAGGAACTACATAATGGTTGCTGATCAATTCAGCTTCGATAGTGGAGGCCGACATGCTTTCTTCGATTTCATAGAATGGCGCGCTGTATTTCAAACGTTCAAATATCCGAGGTGCCGCTGAAGAGGAAACAATGAACTGTTTTGCTGAAATGGAATACGCTGTTTCCAATCGGTGCAGCACTTCGAATGCGATGATACCGCCCATGGAGTGTCCCCAAACTACAACCGGTTTGTCAAACAGCATTTTCACGCCTTCTGTGAGATCACTTATCAAAGTGTCCCATTCTGCGTATTCCGTGGATCCTGCTGACCAAACCTCAACGTGCTCAGGCAGTCGATTCATCCAGGCCAGACTTTTGATCCCAAAACCAAAGGGAGAAAAAGCAATTACTCGAGTTGTTGCCGTTGGTGATGGTTTGAGGCAGCTCACAGAACGGTGATCAAATGTGGAGGTGTTTGTTTCTGTTTTGAGTGCAGAAATATTAGCAATGTTATTTGTTTCCGTACGAAACGTTTCGAGATGCCCTTTTTGCGTGAGGTAAGCAACAATTTCATCGATAGTTTGACATTGAAAGAACAATGTGCTATCGATTTTAGGAAAACATTGTTGAAAAATAGCCGTAAGTTCCCCGGTCATGATGGAGTCCAATCCGTAATCTTCAAGTGAAACAGTATTATTGATCCGTTCAGCTGGAATTTTTAGGAAATCAGCGATTTGATTTCGGATGTATGGCAACGTTTCATCGGGCGAAATTCCAATAACTACTTGCTCGTTAACCGTGTTTTGCTGTTTTGCTGTTGGAATGGCTGCGTTTGTTTTGTTTTCAGAAATCCAATAGCTTCCTTTTTCAAACGGATATGTAGGAGCATTGATTCTTCGAACAGCATTGTTCTCTTGAAGCAGCTTCCAGTCGATTTCGGCACCTATTACCCATGTGTCAAGTATTTCTTTTAAGTTCCCTTCCTTCCACCATTGCTGAATGGTTTGGAAAGCCGGTTGTTCGCGGTTTGGAATGATGGAGCTACCTGTAGCGCTTTTTTCGTCCAGGAACTCTTGTAATTGACGTTTTAAGTCTTCTTGTGAATTGGTAACGATTCCTAGTCTGACACCCATTGCCTCTCTGCCTGTTTGGTAGGTATAAGCCAAATTTGCTAAATCCAGAGTGGTATCTTGCTCTATGACAAAACGGAGTAATCGAGATACGTAGGCTTTGAGTTGTGTGTTGTTTTTTGCGGATAGCGGTAATAATTGGGCAGTGTCTTTTCGGTTGCTTTCAGTTTGGATGACACTAGAATACTCAGCAATTACCGCGTGTGCATTGGTTCCGGTGTGTCCGAATGCGCTTACCGCAGCATTTCGATTAGCTGATTCCCACTGACGCAATGCTGTGTTGATGTAAAACGGGCTGTTTTCGAAACAAATATCTTCATTTGGTGCAGCATAATTAAGCGTAGCCGGTATTTGTTTGTTTTTAATGGAAAGTGTTGCTGCAACAAGATTGATAACGCCAGAAGCTGCCAAAGTATGTCCTATGGTGGTTTTTACAGAAGTCAGTGCACAAAAATGTTTTTGGTCGGTATTGGCTCCATAAGCATTTATTAAGGCGTTGCATTCGATTGGATCGCCTAAGGCTGTTCCAGTTCCGTGAGCAACGATATGCCCTATGCTATCTGCAGTAAAACCACTTTTTCGAATAACGTCTTCGTACAATTCTTGTTGACGAATTCCGCTTGGTGCAGTAAGTCCATTGGTTTTTCCGTCGTAGTTAATGCCTGTTGCTTTGATTACTCCGTGAATGGGGTCTTTATCAAGAATGGCTTGTGATAAGCGTTTGAGAATAACCACTCCAACTCCTTCTCCGAGTACCATACCGTTGGCTCTGTCGTCGAATGCATAGCAGGTACTATCAGGCGAGAGCATGTCCCCCATTCTAGCCAAATTAACGATCATTTGAGCTGGATCGCTGATGATAGCGCAGCCTCCGGCAAGTGCTGTTTCACTTTCACCATTCAAAATGCTGTTACAAGCATAATGTATGGCCACCAACGATGATGAACAGGCAGTACTGAGCGATAGAAGTGGCCCCTTTGTATCTAAGAAATATCCGATCCGTGCAGGTGCACTCCCACTGTGTATGGAGGTAATGCTTGATCTTTCTGTAAGTGGATAATCGGATTCTTCCAATCCAATAAAAATCCCGTTTCGCTTTCCTTTCCAGCTTTTTGGATCGTATCCGGAATCCTCAATTGCTGCATACGAAGATTCAAGTAACACGCGTTGACGTGGGTCCATGTATTCAGCTTCCCGCGGTGAAATGCCAAAAAAGAGTGGATCAAAATGGTCAATCTCAGAAATAAAACCACCACGTACGTGCTTCAATTCGTTGAAAGCTTTGCTCCTGCGTTTTTCCGGGATATCTGAAATGGAGCTTTCTCCTTTTTTCAG
>CBFGMW010000182.1:0-5622 GCA_965649925.1 uncultured Fluviicola sp. | reverse complement strand
ATAGTTTTTTCATTCCGGCAATGAGTAGTAACGGTTTTGCAACATTCAAACGTACTAAATGAATCGCTAACAACGGGTATGTTTCACGCTTTGTTAAAAACTATTCTGTTTTAAACAGAGATTTCACATGTTTAAAAAGGAATAATCGGCGAAATTTCGGTGAATTGCAAAACTCAGCTTAAGAATCGAAGCGCTAATCCAACTCGAAACCTTAAATTTGCACCCAGTAAAAAGGAGCCAATGAATATAGGTAAGAAAATCAAGTTTTACATGGACTTTGCCAAGTTTCGGTTGTCTTCATTGGTCATTCTCTCTGCTCTTTCCGGTTATCTTTTTGTCGGTGGTTCAGATGGTTTGGAAATCACCTACTTAATGCTCGGTGGATTTTTGGTCACTGCAGCCAGCAATGGTTCCAATCAAATATGGGAACGTGAACTGGATGTTCTCATGAACCGAACCGGAAAACGACCGCTCCCCACTGGGAATATGTCGGTAAATGAAGGCTTAATTGTTGTTGCCGTTTGCCTGCTTCCCGGACTTTGGATGCTGTATCAGCTAAATTTAGCTTCTATGCTTCTCGGCTTGGCGGCGTTTGTGTCGTACGTATTCATTTACACACCAATGAAGCGTATTTCAACCTGGGCGGTTTTTGTCGGTGCTTTTCCTGGGGCGATTCCTCCTATGTTAGGGGCTGTTGCAGGAACAGAATCAGGAGAATTGGGTTTGGTAGCCGGAGTATTGTTCTTTGTTCAGTTTGTTTGGCAGTTTCCTCATTTCTGGGCCATTGCCTGGGTTATTCATGAAGATTACAAATTGGGTGGGTTTTCGCTTCTGCCTTCAAAAGAAGGGCCGGGTAAAACATCTGCATTTCAAATTGCGGTTTATTCGTTTGCGCTAATTCCGTTTTCGCTTCTTCCGTGGTTGTTAGATTGGACCGGGCCGGTTACAGCTGTTGTTGCCGGAGTGTTATCTACATTATTCTTCCTGCAATCAAACAAGCTGCTTAGAACACTGGATACAAAAGATGCAAAACGTCTCATGTTTGCTTCTTTTATCTACTTACCGATTATTCAATTTTTGTATGTTTTTGATCGCGTTCCCGACGTTATCGAATCTATGCTTCCATAAAATTATCATCAGATGAAACAACAAGACTATTTAAAGGAGATGACTCCTGAAGTAAGAGAACAAATGAAACGTAACCTGGTTTATGTTTCAATCTTTAGTATTATTATGTTGTTTGCCGGATTTGCTTCAGGCTACATTGTGAGTTCGGGAGGATCTTTCTGGGTGAAATACAATTTTCCGCCCGCATTCTACATTTCTACAGTTCTCATTGTGTTGAGCAGTATTGTTCTGCAGATCTTTGTTTCGCGGGTGAAGAAAGGGAAAACTTCTCTGATTAAATTGGGAGTGGTCTCTACCTTCTTATTAGGTGTAGGCTTTTCTTATTTCCAGTTTAAAGGCTATAAACAACTAATCCAGTCGGGAGCTTTCTTTAGTTCAAATATTATGGTTTCTGAAGGGCGTTATGGCGATTATTACTCCATTCGCTACAAAGATAAGTTTTTGGAAGTGGATGGAAATGAATATTCGATTGCCGGAAAGAAAGTTTCAGAAGCACAAAAAGAAGAAATTTCGAAATTCGGAGCTTCATTGGATACCGTAGCTTTCGACAAGAAAAAAATCATGCCGCTGAACAAGAATTTCGAGTTGTATTATAAAAACCAGTTGGTGAGCTATAAAAACAACAAGTTATTTGTTCAGGATACGGTAGAACTTCAATTTGTAGATTTGGACCGCTTGGAGAAATTTGCGGTTCATTTACGCGATAAGCGCGGAGATTTCTTCCACCAGGGCGTTTATGGAAAAGATTTCGTTATTTATTTTGAAGGGGAAGAATTGCAGTATAAGAACCGCACCCTTTACCGAAATAACGGAACACAGGTTTTAGATGCACCACTTCAAATGAATCTGAATAGTTCGAAGGATACAGCTACATCTTATTTGTATATAATTACCTTCCTGCACCTGCTTCATATTCTGGCTACACTTATTTATATGTTCAGACTTTCAATTCGTTCATTTACAGGTACTTTAGAAAACTACAATTATATCTCGCTGAGAATGGGTTCTATTTTCTGGCACTTTTTGGGTGTATTATGGGTCGCATTGTTGTTATTTTTACTTTTTATTCATTAAACTTGCACAAAAAATTATAAAAAATGGCAGGACACGCTACAGCACAAGTTGACTCGGCTTCAGCCTGGGGAGGTAAAACCTCACCGTTCAATGCTAGCTACGGAAAGTTAATGATGTGGTTCTTCTTAGTATCAGATGCTTTAACCTTTTCTGGTTTATTGGTTTCATACGGAGTAGTTCGTCACACAACAACAGAGGCCTGGCCTATTGGTGAAGAAACATTTAACTCTTTACCTTTCTTGGGTCATGGATATCCTTTGATTTATGTTGCATTGATGACATTTATCCTTATCGTTTCATCAGTAACAATGGTATTGGCTGTTGAAGCCGGTCACCGTATGGATAAAAAAGGTGTTTTGAAATGGATGATTGCTACGATTATTGGTGGTTTCTTCTTCTTAGGCTCACAGGCTTGGGAGTGGTCCCACTTTATTCATGGTTCTGAATTCGGTTCAATTGAAATGAATGACGGTAGCCGTGCCATTGTAAAAGGGCACATGGGTGAGTTCCAAAGCTTCACTGTTGTTGAAGGTGGAAAACATCACAAAACTGGTGAAGTAATAAAAGAATCTCCTGAACATTTGTTACACGATTTCCAGCATGCTGCGGCTTTGGGTCATGTAAAAGGAGATAAAATCCGTTTACACGATGGTTCAATTGCAACCTGGAAAAAAGCTCCGGATCACGAAATGGAACTTCGTGTGAAAACTGACGGAAACGGAAACGCAATTAAAGGGTTGAAACGTCTTAAAGGAGACGATGCTCAAAAAGCATACTGGGGAGTTATTACAAGCGGTGAAAAAGGTCGTGTAATTTACGGGGCTAACTTAACTGAAAACGAATACGGTCCGTCTCAATACGGTCAATTCTTCTTCTTCATTACAGGATTCCACGGGTTCCACGTATTCTCCGGAGTTATGATCAATATCCTGATTTTCTTAGGAGTTGCAAGAGGAACTTACCACAAACGCGGACATTACGAAATGGTTGAGAAAACCGGTTTGTACTGGCACTTTGTAGATTTAGTTTGGGTGTTTGTATTTACATTCTTCTACTTAATCTGATTCAATTTTAAAAAGACAATATCATGGAAAGAGACGATATTTACGAATACTCATTAGACACACACCACAGCGAAGAGCAGGGAAAGAAAATCCGTCGCAAGATTTGGTTGGTAACGGCAATTCTTACAGCAATTACAGCGTTTGAAGTAGCAGTTGGAGCATCTGTTCATCAGGATAGCTCAAGCTGGTGGATTGTAAAACTATTGTTTATTGGTTTAACATTATTAAAAGCCGGATACATTGTTCTTACGTTCATGCACTTAGGTGACGAGCGTAAAGCATTGAAATACGTTATTCTTGTACCATACGCTTTGTTTATCATTTACCTGATATTCATTGCAATTGACGAAGCGAATGCAGTTCATCAAGCCTGGGAAACCTACGGAGGATAAAATTTAACGCATGGCGAAAAATACTAAGGCCGGTTCCTTAAGACCAGTATTCTCAATGCTGATCTTATTTGGACCGGCTCTTTTGTTGATTTTGATCTCTACCCGGGGTTGTAATCACAAATTCAAAGTTTTAGATGACTACGGCGCGCTGCCGGCTTATTCCTTTACAGAAGGGAATGGGAAGAAAGTTGTCAATAATAACTTTAAGAACAAAATTGTGCTGTATACAACTATCCAGGCATCTTGTCCGGATACTTGTTCTATTGCACTTTGGCATTTGGATCAGTTAATCTACCAGCAGCTGCGCGAGAATACAAAGCGTTTGGGGCATGTGAAGATGGTTTCCATTGTAATTGATGAGAATGGGAACCCTTCTGATCGTGTTGCAGATGTAAAAGCAATTTTGGAACGAAACGTAGAGGATTATGATCCGGAAATCTGGCAAATTGTAAGCGGCGATGCAAAAAGTATTTACAATATTAAGAACAACGGCAAAAGCCTGCTCGAAACCGGTAAAAAGTACTATGCCAACCAGGCATTTACTGAATTAATGCTTTTGGTTGATAAGAAAAACCACGTGCGTATGGTTCTACCGGCTAAAACCGAAAGTACCATTCGTACTATGAAAGATCATATTGCACTTCTTGAGAAGGAATACGACAAAGCAGCGGCCGACGCAAAGAAAAAGAAAAAATGAGAACCTTTTGGTTAATCGGATTAGTTGCCGTCCTGGTAGGATGTGCAGAAGAAAAGAAACCCCGCGTTTTACCTTTTTACGGGAATTTTGATGTTATAACCTATTCGAAAAACGGAGAAACATATACTGATACGGTTTATCCGAAGATTCCGAAATTCACTTATCTGAACCAGGATTCTATAGAAATCACTTCTACCAAATACAAAGGCAAGGTCTGGATCGCGAATTTCTTTTTCACTTCCTGTCCCAGTATTTGCCCGCCAATGATGTCACAAATGCGTCGTTTGAACATTCTTACAAAAGACATTCAGAAAGAAGTTCAGTTTATTTCGTTTTCTATTGATCCAAAAACCGATCAGCCTTCTGTTTTGAGAAAGTACATTAAGAACAACGGAATTGAAACGAAGAACTGGGTTTTTCTAACCGGAAACGAAGCAAAAACACATTACCTGGGAGTTCATCATTTTATGGTTCACGCAAAACGCAGCGCCATGGCAAGTGGTGGTTTTGCCCACCAGGATGGATTGGTATTAGTAGACAGAGAAGGAATTGTCAGAGGAATCTATCTCGGAACAAAAACCGAAGAAGTAGATAAACTGAACAAAGATTTACGGAAATTATTAAAAGTTGAGTATGGAATTGAGTGCAAAGAAAAGTAAGAACCTGCGTAAGCTGATCATTGTTCTTTCAGTTGTTATTCCGATTGCGGTTGCAGCATTGTTTGTAATCAAAATCCCGGGAATCAATTTGAGCTTCTTACCGCCGATCTACGCCGGAATTAATGGTTTAACGGCCTTTTTACTCGTTCTTGCGCTGGTTTTCGTGAAGCAGAGAAAATTGAAACTGCATGAAAATATCATCAAAATCTGTATGGGATTGTCGGTGCTTTTCCTGCTTTGCTACGTTTCTTACCACATGTGTTCAGATACAACTTATTATGGTGATTTAAACAAAGACGGAATTCTCCAGGATACTGAGAAAGCAGCTCGCTCGTCGGCAGTTTACGGTGTTTATTCGTTCATTTTGTTAACGCACATTTTATTGAGTATCGTTGTAATTCCAATGGTTTTGTATTCATACTTACATGCATGGGAAGGTAATTTCGATAAACATAAGAAGTGGACAAAAATCACGTGGCCGGTTTGGTTCTACGTAGCTGTAACGGGAGTTGTAGTTTACTTTATGATTTCGCCGTTCTACGGGCATTAATTAGAATTACGAATTACGAATTACGAATTACGAATTACGAATTACGAATTACGAATTA
>CBFGMW010000181.1:0-5630 GCA_965649925.1 uncultured Fluviicola sp. | reverse complement strand
TCGGGAAGTTATCTGGTTGAATTGACGGATGAGCAAACCGGAATTGTACGCAGACAGAAATTTATCAAACTTTAGGTATAACAAAACAAAAATCCCGGCACTTAGATTACAGTGACCGGGATTTTTGTTTCTATATGTTTATGATTTTTTACTCTAAATAAACCGGTTGTGTTTTTCCGTAATCTACACTGAAATCAAATTTGAAGGTTTTTGATTCCCCCGGTTTTGTGGTGAATTCCCAAGTCAGAATATGTGTGTTCTCATCATATTTTGCTCCGTCGTAGCTTCCTTCTTTTACTTTGATATCGCTATTCGTTGAAATTGGGAACTGGTCTTTAATGATAATCGGGATTGCTCCGCCGCCATTGTTTCGAACCGTGTAATCCCACGTCACTTCGTATTTGTAACGCGAACCAACCAAACGGGTTTTGCTCATTTCCTGGCTTTTCTTACGCTCTACTTTGATCTTGTTGTCTTTTCCAAGTGAGAAACTCAATGTGTCTTTTGTAGAGTTCACATCGATGTATGTTTTGCCAATGTATGTTCCGTCAAAGTAGATATTCGATTCTCCGCTCAATAAGTTCAGTTTTTCCCAGCCTGAAATTTGTGCAACTAAGAATACACCTTCATCGAATTTTGGAACGCTGTGGTATTCGTAAGTTGCAGGCATTTGGTACACTGCAATCGGAACACGGTGATCTGCATTATCAGACGGAATTGTAAACGGTGTCTCAATCACGAATTCCATTCTCAAATCTTTCACTACCTGGGAAACAGAAACGGTATTTCCATAACTCATTGGGGCAGGAGGCGGTGGTGGTGAAGCATTCACTTTCCCCTTTTTTCTTCTCGATTGTGCCATCACCACTTCTGTCTGAGATAAACTGTAAACAGCTTTTTGATCATACATAGGGCTGACTGCGTTGTATGATTCTTGTTGACCTTCTGCGTCCCACGTAAAAGTATCTCCAGCAATTGTGTAATCGATAGATTCCATAACAATAGCTTCGGGAATCAGAGCAATTTTGTAGTACGGCGCGTTGATGGAAAGATATTGAGGTGTGTAACCTAAATACGAAACATTGAATGCGTTTTCGTTTCTAGGAACCTGGAACGAGAATTTCCCCATTGCATCTGTCGTAACAAAGTTTCTTCCGTCCTGCGACATAGAAATTTTTGCAAAAGCCAATGGTTCGCCGGTACTGATATCCAATACTTCACCATGGATAGTTTCACCGTTGTAATTAAATTGAGCAACCGGACGATAAGATGCCTGGCGTTGCGGTAAGGCTGAATAATAATCTAAATACCAGGGCTCAATATTTGGTTCCTGTGTATTGTCGTATGGATCATTCGTAGAAAGAATCAATTTCACGTTTTTCCACTCTATTCCGGTGTTTTGAGAAACCAACCCTTTTGCTTCCAATGCCACAGCCGATCCAATTCCATCGGAACGCATATCGTAATAAGGTTTCCAGAATGCTTTTGGTGTGATGTAGCTGAAGTTGAAAGTTGCTTCGCCGGCGCGGTCAGCAGAAAGTTCTACAACTACTTCAGAATAAATAGTAACCGGCAAACTGCTTCGCGTATTGATTTCCTGCTCAACAGTATTGATCTGTTTTGTCAGGTTTTCGATTTCTGTTTGAATGATAGTTTTCTGTTTTGCTGTTTCGGTCAGTTTGGTGTGATAATAAGTAACAGCTTCTTTCAACTCAGCTACCTTAACACCACTTTGATTGCTCCACAAACGGCTGTTGTTTTGCATCAGTTCTTCCTCAACCAACAAAACATGATAGTCATCTTCCAACTGACTTTTCTTTGTCTCCAATACTTTTTTACTGGCAGTCAGTTTTTTCAGATCTGTTTCTTTCAAAGAAGTTTCATCATAGTTTTTACGAACGCGAACACTCAAAATCGTTGCGTTTTCAGAACATTTCAGCTGAATTGAACTCGGGTCAACAAACTCGGTCAGTTTTTCAAAAATCACAAACTGTTTTCCGGTAGAAAGCGTAATGGATTTTGTGTGTTCAACCTGTGCACCGTTTTTGAATACGGTTACCTGCTGAATCGGGGCGTTTTCTTTACGTTCCTGTGCAAACGACAGCGAACTTAGAAACGCGAAAGTTAGTATTAAGATGTTTTTCATTTTATTCTAAATAAACCGGTGAATCTTTATCATAATCAACTGAGAAATCGAATTTGAATGTTTTCGTTTCTCCTGTTTTTGTCACAAATTTCCATGTTAAGATGTGCGAATTCTCATCGTACTGAGCACCTTCGTAACTTCCTTCTTTCACTTTGATATCACTATTTGATGAAATCGGGAACTGATCTTTAATGATGATAGGAATTGCTCCGCCGCCATTGTTACGAACCGTGTAATCCCACGTTACTTCATATTTGTAACGCGAACCAACCAAACGGGTTTTGCTCATTTCCTGGCTTTTCTTACGCTCAACTTTAATCTTGTTGTCTTTTCCAAGTGAGAAGCTCAAGGTGTCTTTTGTAGAGTTCACATCGATGTACGTTTTACCAATGTATGTTCCGTCAAAGTAAATGTTTGATTCTCCACTAAGCAAGTTCAGTTTTTCCCAGCCCGAGATTTGTGCTACAAGGAATACTCCGGCATCGAATTTTGGAACACTGTGGTATTCGTAAGTTGCCGGCATTTGATACACTGCAATGGGAACGCGGTGATCTGCATTATCAGAAGGAATTGTAAATGGTGTTTCAATCACGAATTCCATTCGCAGGTCTTTGATTACTTGCCGCGCAACAACTCCTCCTGTAGTCCCGTAATCGCCACTAATATTCGCTGAGGATGGCATTCTTTCCATTTCTTTCTTAGACAATCGCTTTGTTTGAGATGAAATAACTACTGATTCCAAATTCTTTTCTGATTCTTCGTAGTCGTAGCCGTAACCTCCACTGTAATCAGCTTCATCTGCGTCCAGAATCACGTAGCTTTGAGGAAGCATTTCCATTGCAATGTCCTGCGGTACAAGAGCAATTTTGTAATACGGAGCGTTGATAGAAATATACTGCGAGTTGTAACCCAGGTATTCAACATTAAAAGCGTATTCGTTTCTTGGAACCTGGAACGAGAATTTTCCTGCTGCATCTGTCGTAACAAAGTTTCTTCCGTCCTGCGACATGGAGATTTTTGCAAAAGCCAAAGGTTCCCCTGTACTGATATCTAATACTTCACCGTGAATAGTCTCACCGTTATAATTGAACTGTGCCGCCGGACGATAAGAAGCTTGTCTTCGCGGTAAAGCCGAATAATAATCTAAATACCAGGGCTCAATATTCGGTTCCTGCGTATTGTCGTATGGATCATTCGTAGAAAGAATCAATTTTACATTTTTCCACTCGATTCCTGTATTTTGAGAAACCAATCCTTTTGCTTCCAATGCCACGGCAGAGCCAATTCCTGCAGAACGCATATCGTAATAAGGTTTCCAGAATGCTTTTGGGGTGATATAACTGAAATTGAAAGATGCTTCTCCGGAACGATCTGTAGAAAGCTCTACAACTACTTCAGAATAAATAGTAACCGGTAAGCTGCTTCTCGTATTGATTTCCTGCTCAACAGTATTGATCTGTTTCGTCAGGTCTTCAATTTCCGTTTGAATGATTGTTTTTTGTTTCCCGATTTCTGTCAGTTTTGTGTGATAATAAGTAACGGCCTCTTTCAGCTCCGCTACTTTTACGCCGCTTTGATTGCTCCACAAACGACTGTTGTTTTTCATCAACTCCTCTTCAACCAGCAAAACGTGGTATTCGTCATCAAGTTGATTTTTTTTTGTTTCTAAAACTTTCTTACTTGCAGTCAGTTTTTTCAGATCTGTTTCTTTCAACGAAGTTTCGTCGTAATTTTTACGAACGCGGACACTTAAGATCGTTGCGCTCTCAGAACATTTCAGTTGAATTGAACTCGGGTCAACAAACTCGGTCAGTTTTTCAAAAACCACAAACTGTTTTCCGGCAGAAAGGGTAATGGATTTTGAATGCTCAATCTGCGCACCGTTTTTGAATACGATTACTTGCTTAATTGCAGCGTTTTCTTTGCGTTCGGTTTGGCCGAAACACAAAGCCGTTGCAACGATTGAAAACGCAGCAAGAAGAAGAATTTTTCTCATTTATTTCGATTTAAATCTAATGAAGTACAATACGAAGATGCATTACAACTCTGTTTCCATAAAGTTTAATCTATCAACGAAAAAATGCATTTAGATCTTTACAGGCAACTTTACTTTCGATAAGTCGATTTCATAAATATCGTAGCTGCTTTTTTGCCCGGAAAGGTTAATTCCTGACATGTAGATCTTGTTCGCTTCTTTGAAAATCTTGAAATGCGTATCGTCGTTTACCGTATTAATACTTGCTCCCAGGTTAATTGGAGAACTCCAGCCAGAACCAGTGTTTTCACAAACATAAACATCTAAGCCTCCCATCCCGCGATGACCGTCAGAAGAGAAGAAAAGGAATCTTCCGTCAGCAGTGATGAATGGAGTAGTTTCACGGCCAACAGAGTTAATACTGTCTGACAATAAAACGGCATTTCCCCATTTTTTTCCGCTTTTTTGAACCATGTAGATATCAGTAGAACGCTTATCGCCCTTTCTGTCTGAAACGAAATACATCGTGTTTCCGTCGGCAGTCAACGTTGCAGAACCTTCCATGAATGATGTGTTGATTGTTTTATTCGCAATTGGTTTTGCAGAAGACCATTTGTTCTGCTTCGTCATATCTATTTCGCAGATATCAGAACTTTTCGTTATCAACTTCGAATCTCCGTAGGTAATATTAACCGTTAGAACACCATGTAAACCATCTTTCGAAAGCCAGTTTAAAGCATCGAAACCATCTGTATTCATGCGTTCAATATCATTTGTGATACTATCCCAGGAATTGGTTTCAGCATTCCACATTGCTTTATAAACGTCTTCGTAATATTCCTGGTCGTCGGGGTTCAATTGTCCGCCGGTAGTGTTTCCTCTTCTGGAAGTGAAATAGAAAGTCTTTCCATCGGCACTTAAAAGCGGACAGTAGTCGTTAAACCCTGAGTTGATTTCACCTTTCATTGCAACGCGCTGCAGAGTTTCCTTTTCCAGGGCTGTTTTGGCAAATGCACATTCGGCAATTTTATTCTCAATATTTAGCTCTTTTAACCGGTTATTCGGCATTTCGTTAATTGCTTTTTGGTAGAAATATTGAGCGGAATCTAGCATACTTAACCTGTGGTAGCTGTTTCCTAAGATGTCATAAACCTCTTTATCAACATCACTTCCACCTTTTATAATAGCAGAAAGACCGTATTGTTTAGCGTATCCGTAATTGTTCAGTTTGTAATGGCAAAAGGAAATCCAGTAAGGCGCTTTCCATGTGTATGGATCTTTGAACGCTGCTTCACGGAACGTCAACAACGCATCGCGGTAGTTTCGGTCAATAACCATTTGTTTACCCTTGTCAATCAGAAGAATAGCGGCACTTTTATCAATAATGCTGGCTGTTGAATCTACCGGTCCGGCATATTTTGTATTTGCAAGAGCCGAAAAGGCGGGTAATAGTAGTAATAGAGTAAAAAGCAATTTCATACGTTGTGATAAATGATAAGTGTACAAAAT